>NZ_CANCWK010000022.1:0-24336 GCF_947381495.1 Limosilactobacillus galli
TATGCAAATTGTGGTTCAAGCACTCATCAGAAGGGTGTTTGCTCACAAGCCACGTCCTTTAGGGCGTGGTGGTTGACCGTGACGATGATCTAAAAAGCAGACTGTACCGTTAGTCAACAAAGCGTTTTTTTGCCCAGAATACTGGCAATTGGTTTGATAGCGCCAACGGTAGCTCTTCCGATGAAATTTAGGGACACCAGCGGAATGCACTTTTCGGAAGGCATTTCAAGCCTTCCGGTAGTTCTGAATAGCATTTGCCTTAGTTAAACTATCGATTCGCCAGTCTTCTAAAAATTGATAATGGTTGGCCATTTGTTTAGCATTTTGCCGCAATGTTAGTTGCCTAATGCGATCCTGTACTATATCAATTGGCAGCTTAACTCTTCTAAGCTGTACAAGTTCTTTACCAATTGCAACCATTTCATTGTAGACAAAACGACTAGCGTCACTGTTAACCTTAATTAACTGCTTTTGTCGGTCACTGGGATAACATCGCATCTTGAGACCATAATGATATTGCAGTTTTGCCATTGACTTCATTTAATTTCACCTCTTTCCTTGATATACTTAAATTATATCAAGAATCAAAAACCTGAAAATAGCTCCTTATAGAGCTTGAATGGGACCATGACCGAAGTTACGGGACTTCCGGTCATTCATCATTAAATATAAAAAGGAGACAAAAAGATGCTTAAACTCGGAATTATTGGAACACACATTATTACTGATCAGATGTTAGATGCCGCCAAGACAACTGGTAAGTACCAATTGACGACAGTTTATTCGCGGACGATGGCCCGGGCCAAAGAATTTGGTGAACCATACGGCGCCACCGAATTTTACGATGACCTGAACAAGTTCTTTGAAGAAGGGGACTTCGACGTGGTTTACGTTGCCTCCCCAAACAGCCTGCACTACCAGCAGGTTCGTTTAGCAATTGAAAACGACAAGTTCATCATCGTTGAAAAGCCGGCCTTCGTTAACCCGGACGAATTCAGTGCCATTGAATCCCTGCTGGCCGCTCACCCGAAGGCCCGGCTGGTCGAAGCCGCTCGGCATATCCACACGCCGCTCTACAAGCAGGCTCTTGCCAAGGCCGAAGAGATGAAGAAGAACCACTGCCAGGGTGGGACGATCACCGTGATGAAGTACTCATCCCGTTACGACAAGGTCTTAGCAGATGATAAGCCATATCCGAACATCTTCACGCTGAAGTTTGCCGGTGGTGCCCTGATGGACCTCGGGGTATACGCAGTTTACGGTGCGGTGACCCTGTTCGGTGAACCATCCACGGTTGTTTACTACCCGACCCTGGCCAAGACTGGTGTTGATGCCAAGGGTGTCGCCATCCTGAACTACAAGGACTTCTCCGTTACCCTGAACTTTGGAAAGACCGCTAACTCCCACCTCGATTCTGAGGTTTACGGTCTTAAGGACACCCTGGTCTTCGACAGCATCTTCGACACCAAGAAGGTTACCTACTACGATGCCGACCAGCAGGCGCACCCGTTGGACGCCCCAGTTGAGAAGAACTCAATGACCGACGAGATGAACGACTTCGCCGACCTCTTCAACAACCCGGATGACGAGGAAGAGATGAAGAAGTACAACCACTGGATGGACCTGGCTCGGACGGTCAACTCCGTAATGTACTCAATGCGGCAGTCTGCTAACCTTGTTTTCCCAGCTGATAATGATCAGGAATAGGATGATGTTTAATTGATCAAACAATTTCAAGAACACTTTAATGAACGCTACCAAGAACCAACGGCGATTCAGTCCGCGGTGGCTGAGGCCCTCGAAAACGATAAGTCCGTTCTCGGGATCGCCCCGACCGGTTCCGGTAAGACCCTGGCCTTTACGCTGCCGCTGCTTCCCAAGGTGATGCCGGGGACCGGTACCCAGTTGCTGGTCCTGTCGCCATCCCAGGAGCTGGCTCTGCAGACGGCACGGGTAATGCGGGAATGGGCCACCCTGATTGGCGTGAAGGTTCAATCGCTGACCGGGGGCGCTAACCTCCGTCGCCAGGTGATGAAGCTGCATGAGCACCCCGATGTCGTCGTGGGGACGCCCGGCCGGGTTCTCCACATGCTGGATAACCACCATTTGAAGCTCGGCCACCTGCAGACCCTGGTAATTGACGAGGCGGACGACCTCCTGCAGGACGACACCCAGGCCGTGGTCGAGGACATCGAACGAGCTACCCCGCTCAGCACCCAGCTGGCTTTCTTCTCCGCCACTAAGGCGCCGGTCTTTGATGACCTTGACGTCCTGTTTGGCCGGGACATTGTGACCTTCGACGTTCGCAATACGGACCATTCGCGGGGCCCGGTCAAGCACGGTTACCTGACCGCCCGGACCAACCAGCAAAAGACTGCCACCCTGCGCCGGTTGGCCAGTGTCAAGGACTTCCGCGCCTTGGTCTTCTTCAATAGCACCCGGACGCTGAACTATGCGGCGAGCCGGTTGCGCCACGAACATGTTGCGGTCGGTACCCTGGGGGGACGGCAACGGCAGGTGCAGCGGGAGAAGGCCATGCGGATGTTCCGCAAGCGCCAGCTGAAACTTCTGCTGACCACTGACTTGGCGGCCCGGGGGCTAGATATCCCAAAGCTGCCGGGGATCATCAACTTTGACCTGCCGAAGAAGACGAATACCTACATTCACCGTGCCGGACGAACCGGGCGGCAGGGTGAGCCAGGGGTCGTTTTGAACCTCGGTGATGACCACGATATTCGTGATCTCAAGAAGCTGCTGAAGGACACCGACGCCCAGCTGGTTCGGATGTACATCAGCAATGACCAGTTGACGGATCAGAAGCCGGTTGCTGGCCAAAAGGTGGTTTCGCTCGGCAAGCAGGCCAGTCACCGGTTGCAGGAAGCGCAGCACGACGATGGCAGTGTTCAGAAACAGGTTCATAAGACTCTGTCCAGCTTCAGCAAGCCCCATCGCAAGCACCACAAGAAGAACCGGAAGAACAAGGGCATCCGGCTCAAGCACCGGCGCAAGAACGCTGGCAAGTAAATAAAAAGAATATTACCGCCTTTACCTTCCTAAAAGAAAATGCGATAATATTCTTTGTTTGGTCCCATAGTATAATTGGATAGTACATCCGCCTCCTAAGCGGTCGATTCCGGTTCAAGCCCGGATGGGATCATCTGTGTGAACCGTGTCGAATCATTCCGACACGGTTTTATGTATCATCTGGATAGTTAATATTATGAAGGGGAGGTTGTCGTGCAAAGGCCGTATAAGATTATGTCGTTATTTGGGACACGGGCAGAAGCGCTGAAACTGGCGCCGGTGATTGAACAACTGCAAGCCGCGCCGGATACCTGGCAGTTGACCGTGGTGACGACTGCCCAGCGGCAGAACCAACCGCAGCTACGGCAGGCACTTGACCGGCTGGCCATCACCTCTGACTTCAACCTCGATGTTGCGGGCGGGCCGGAATATGACCTGGTCGAACAGCTCAGCAAGCTTCTCCACAACCTGAACAACGTGATGCACGCCAGTCAGCCGGACATGGTGCTGGTGGCGGGGGACCGGACGACCAGCCTGGCCGCCAGCCTGGTCTGCTTCTACCAGCACCTGCCGCTGGGCCACGTCGAGGCAGGGCTGCGGACCTATGACAAGGAGTCGCCGTTTCCCGATGAGATTCACCGCCGCCTGACCGATGACCTGGCCGACCTCTACTTTGCCCCGACGACACGGGCGCGGGATAACCTGCTGAAGGAGGCTCATCCTGCTGAGCAGATTTACGTCACGGGGAATACGTCCATTGATGCGGTGAAGGGGGCCCTCACGCCGGACTTTCACAGTGACCTGCTTGACCGCCTGCCAGCTAACCACCGTCTGATCATCTTGACAATGAGCCGGCGGGAAAATATTGGCGAGCCGATGCAGCAGGTTTTCCACACGGTCCGGGATATCGTAGAGACTAACCCCGATGTCGAGCTGATCTGCCCACTGGCATCGGATCCGGAGGTCATGAGTCTGGCCGATGCGATCCTCGGTGAGCGGGAGCGGATCCACCTGATCCAACCGCTGCCGCACGATGACTTTCTGAACATCGCAGCCCGCAGCACCCTGATTATCACCGATTCGGGAACCATCCAGGAGGAGGCCCCGGCGCTGCACAAGCCGGTGCTCCTCCTGCGGGAAAAGACGGAGCGGCAAGAAGCTGTCGACGTAGGAGCGGTCCGGATCGTCGGGACCGACCCAACCAGCATTCAGCAGGCGGTCTTTGAATTATTGCATGACAACCATGCCTACCAGAAGATGGTCACGGCGCCGAATCCGTTTGGGGATGGGCACGCCAGCACCTACATTCTCAGGATCATTGAAGACTATCTCAAGAATAAGTAACGAAAAACGGCTGAAGAGGAAGCACTCTCCAGCCGCTTTTCAATCTATGATTATTTCTTATCCGCACTACGATCGACAATGTCCCGGTTATCATGGAAGATCAGCCACTTTGAAAAGATGTAGTTGGTAATCACCACGACGATGTTATCGATGATCTTGACGACCAGCTGTTGAATCGGGGAGTCAAACTTCAGCAGGCTGATCCCGACGTACATGATGATCACGTCCATGATCAGGGTCAGGCCCCGGTAGAAGTAGAACCAGAAGAACTCCTTAACGAAAGCCTTCATGGTTGAATAGTGGGAACCGAAGACCCAGACCTTGTTGGTGAAGTAGGCGACAAGCACCGACAAGAACCAAGCAATCACATTGGCCAGCTGGTAGTTCCAATGGGCCCCGGAACTGAGGAACTGGAAGACCCCGATGTTGACGACCGTAGTGACAACGCCCCAGAAGAGGTAGGCAATGATTGAGCGGTACTTGTTGAAAAGGTCGACGAGCTTACTCATTAGCTTGCCCCGCCTTTTCTACGAGTTGCTTGGCAAAGGCATCCAGCTTCTTGATGTCATCTTCATCTGGTGCCAGGTTGATGTGGACGTTCTCGGCCCCCTTGCTTGCGCCGGCCTTGGCCAGGGCCTCACCGAACTTATCCACGGCCACGCAGAAGTCGTCACCGTAGAAGGTGTCGCCGGAACCGGCCACCCCGTAGACCTTACCATCGAGGTGTTCTTCCTGCAGGTCGTCGTAGAAGTCGAGTCCTTCTTCCGGCAGGGCCCCTTCATCGTAAGTGTATGGGCAGATGACGCAGATATCGGCATCGTTGAAGTCGGCGGGGTCAGCCATCGTTATTTCGGTTTTCTCGACATCGACGTCCAGGTCTTCCAGGGCGTCGGTGATGATGTCGGCCACGTCCTCGTTGTTACCGGTGATTGTCGCATAGACCACAAGAGCTTTCATTGATAATTCCTCCATAGATGATTTTTCCTTAATTATAACAGTTTCATAGTATAGCATGGTTTGGCCAGAACGGGGGAACAAGTGGTATACTATTAAAGATAGAAATGTCAAAAAAGGAGACATATTATAAAGAATGATTACGTTAAAATCACCTCGTGAAATTGAAGCGATGGAAAAGGCCGGGGCCGCATTAGCGGGAATGCACCTCGGAATTCGTGAGTTTATTCGGCCGGGGATGTCCAGCTGGAAGATTGAAGAGTTTGCCCGTAAGTACTTCAAGGCTGCCGGTGCCAAGGCTGAACAGATCGGTTTTGAAGGTTACAAGTACGCTACCTGTGTCAGTGTCAACGATGAAATCTGTCACGGTTTCCCACGTAAGAAGCTGATCCTGAAGAAGGGTGACCTGGTTAAGGTCGACACCGTGGTCAGTGTGGATGGCTTCTTCAGTGACTCTTGCTGGTCCTACGCGGTTGGCGAAGTTAAGCCAGAGATTGCCAAGCTGATGGATGTTACCAAGAAGGCCCTTTTCATGGGGATTGACCAGTGTGTTCCTGGCAACCGGATCGGCGATATTGGTGCCGTCATCCAGCACTACACTGAAGACGAGAACGGCTACGGTGACGTGCGGGAATTCGTCGGTCACGGGATCCAGCCCACGATGCACGAAGACCCCATGGTACCGCACTACGGTGAACACGGTCAGGGATTGCGTCTGCGCAACGGCATGACGATCACGGTTGAACCAATGATCAACACCGGCACTTGGGAAGCAGATACCAGCGACCCGAGCGGCTGGCTGGCTAAGACGGCCGATGGCGGCTGGTCCTGTCAATACGAACATACTTTGGTCATCACCAACGATGGTCCTAAGATCCTGACTTCTCAGGACCCTGAGGCCGATGCCAAGTACATGTACGATGATAACTACGCCAAGTACTTGGAACACTACGGCAAGATCGCCCGTGAAGTGGCTGAACAATTTAAGTAATCTAACTAAAAGAGGGAGTGTCTGAACATGGATACTCCCTTTTTATACATAATTTCATAAATTGCCTTTCTAAACCAAATATTCAAGTAAGCTTTTGAAAAAATCGACGTTGCTATTTGGTGATTTATCGGTGAATTGACAAAATAAAATTAAGCAACTAATGGCTTTCTCATTTTAGCAGCTTTTTTTCATGATGATTTGCATAATACACAAATAATGAATTGTTTTTCTGAGAGACACACGCGTGCATGAATAAACACTTTTGACCTGAATATGCACAGAATCGGTAAAATATGCATGCAGATATGCATATTTTGAATTAGAAGATGATTAGAATAGCCCCAGGGTACTTTTATTTTTGTCAAAAAAGACTATACTTAAATTATTAAATGAATTCTTATTTTTATTTAAGAATGTTAAAAATTTTGGAGGTCTATAAATTGGACGAACAAAGTGGTAATACAAAGAAAATGATTACTACCTTTGGTCTGGTGACGATGATCATCACTGCGATCTTCGGATTCGGTAATGTTTCTAACGCCTACCTGCAAATGGGCTACGGTAGTATTATTTGGTACGCATTAGCCGGGATCTGTTTCTTCTTCCCATGTGGCTTAATGATGGCCGAATATGGTTCAGCATTTAAGGATGCCAAGGGTGGTATTTACTCCTGGCTGGCCGGTTCAATCGGTGAACGGATGGCCTTTATCGGGACCTTCGTTTGGTTAGCATCCTGGATTGTCTGGATGGTTTCCACCGCTTCACGGATTTGGATCACTTTCTCCGCCTTGATCTTTGGTAAGGATACGACGCAGCAATGGCACTTCATGGGCCTGACTTCAACCGAATTGATTGGGGTCCTTGGGATTATCCTGATGATTGTCTGCACCTACTTCAGTTCACGGGGGATGACCGCGATTGCCCGGGTTGGTTCCCTTGGTGGGATCTTCACCGTGATTGTTAACATCATTTATATCATCGCAGCAATTATTGTTTTAATCGTTAACAAGGGTGCAATCGCCCAACCATTCCACGGTGCGCGTGACTTGATCGTTTCACCAAACCCACAGTTCCAGACGCCAATTGCGATTATTTCATTCGTTGTCTACGCCATCTTCGCTTACGGGGGGATGGAATCACTGGGTTCCGTTACTGATAGTATGAAGAACCCTGAAAAGACGTTCCCACGTGGTTTGATCATTGCCTCAATCTTCACGATCGGGGCCTACGTCATCATGATCCTGATGGCCGGTTGGTTCGCTAACTACAACCACGACTTCGCCAAGGGGTCCACGAACCTGGGGAACGCTACCTATGTTCTCTTCAACATTCTTGGTGAAAAGCTGGGCTTAGCCTTTGGTTGCTCCCACGCGACTGCCCTGATTTGGGGGGAAGTAATGACCCGGATTGTGGCCTTTGCTCAAGCCCTTGGTTTCTTAGGGGCCCTCTTCGTGCTGATGTACTCACCAATCAAGGCTTTCATCCTGGGCTCCAACCCGGACCTCTGGCCAAAGAAGCTGACCAAGTTGAACAAGGCTGGGATGCCTGCTAATGCTATGTGGCTACAGGTAACCATCGTTTCGATCATTATCTTCTTAGTAGCCTTCGGTGGTTCTGCCGCACAGAAGTTCTACACGATTCTGACCGATATGGCCAATGTTTCAACCTGCTTCCCATACCTGTTCTTAGTCGGGGCCTTCCCATTCTTCAAGGCTAAGAAGGACATTGACCGTCCATTCGTGGTCTTCAAGAATCGTTTCTGGACCAACGTCTTGGTATGGTTCGTTGAAATTATCCTGATCATCGGGATTGTATTTACCTTCGTTCAACCAATGCTGGAACACGACTGGCAGACTGCTTTCTGGACAATCGCCGGCCCAATCTTCTTCGCAATCGTTGCCCTGGTCTTCTACCAGATCTCCGCAAAGAAGAATAAGATTAGCGAAGACTAATTGATCTATCCTTATGTTAAGACCCGCTAACAATTTGCTAGCGGGTCTTATTTTTTACCATTGGTCTGGTATAATAGCTCTATATCTTGGGAGGGTACTATGACAGAAGAGCCGGGAAAAATGAAGAGGTTTATTGCACTGCTGATGGAGCATTTTCAGATGGCCCAGCTTTCAAACTCAGCGGCAGTGCTCGCTTACTATACCCTATTGTCGATTTTTCCAGCCGTCCTGGTGATTGGGAACCTCCTGCCAATGGTGGGGCTTAATGCCAAAACCGTCCTGAGTTACCTGCAGACGGCGTTACCGGTGGCGGTTTACAGCTTCCTCCAGCCGTTGATCTACGACTTCCTGCAACGGGGGAGCGGGGGCCTGCTGACAACCGGGGCCCTGATTGCTCTCTGGTCAACTAGCCAGGGAATCGCGGCCTTTCAGCGCAGTGTTAACCAGGCGTATGGAGTGGCCCGTAACCAGAATCCCGTCAGCAACCGGGTGATCTCCTTCATTTGGATGATCGTGGTGGTGGCTATCATCTTCGTGATTGTCCTGCTGTACGGATTAGGTGAACAGGTCTTAAAGAGTATCCAGCCGATCTTCGGTTTCCGGCGGGAATACATCTATATCTTCAACTCCTGGCGGTGGCCGGTGACCTTTGGGGTGCTCTTCATTGCGCTTTCCCTGCTGTATTACTTCGTGCCCAATGCTAAGGTCCGGCTGCGCTATGCCGTGGTTGGAGCCTTCTTGGCGGCGCTGCTCTGGATGGCCCTATCGCGGATCTTCTCGTTCTATACGATCATTTTCCGCCACAGCGTGATCTCATACCGGACGATCGGGGCCTTCATTGCCATGATGGTCTGGCTGGACTTCTCCGGCTATGTCATTATGTTAGGGGCGGTCCTCAATGCCACCCTCCAGGAGGCCCACGAAGGCGAGCTGCAGGAGCGGGAACACTTCTGGCAGCTGCAGTTGGGTAACAATCAGCATAATAAAAAGGAGCAGTAACCGGGATGGTTGCTGCTCGCTTTGTTCGTTATTTACTTGTCAGTGGCGTCATTGAATAACACGGTATCAACCGTATCGACGTACTTGGCGGATAATGGCGTGACGCACAGCTGCTCGTCACCCTTCTTGAAGAGGTTCGAAGTGGCGATGAGGTCCATTGCCTGGCGAACCGTCTTGGCATCGAGGTCGCTATTGGCATAGCTGAGCTTAAGCAGGTGTTTCTTGCCCTTGTTGGTCTTGAATGTGAGATTTAATGACTTCATATTGATTTACCTTCCTTTGCTTAGGCGAGGGCGACGTGATCCGTAACGATGACGTTGACACCAACGCATTTTTCGTTGGTCAACAGTGCAACCGCCTCCGTCAGGCTGGTGAGCTGGTCGTTACTGAATTGTTGAGTGACGTTGTTGAAGAGGTGGTTAACCCCCTTGGGATGCTGGTCACCGACCATCGTAACTTGCAGCTTGGCAGACTTGAATTGACGTTCCATACTCATGTTGAGCACTCCTTTTTGTTGGTATTTGATAAGTAGTGGCCACTGCTTACACTTATACAGACGTTTGGGGAGGGCGAATGTAAAGGAGATTTGAGAAGTGGGAAAAATAACTAAGATTGAGGCCCAAAAGAGGCACGGCCGCTATAATGTTTACCTGGATGGCCAGTATGCCTTTCCGGTGGCTGAAAGTGTCCTGATCAAGTTTCGGCTGATGAAGGGCCTGGAACTGGACAAAAAACAGGTTGCTGCGATTACAACCGCCGACCAGCAGGCCCGGGTCTATTCAAAGATACTGGATTATCTGGCCCACCAGTTGCGGACGGAGAGCGACATTCTCAAAAAGCTGCACGACCTGGAGACGCCGGAGCAATTCATCGGCCCAATCCTGCAGAAGTTGCGCGACCAGCACCTGGTGGACGACCATGAATATGCTGCCAGCTATGTGCGGACAGCTATGATCACGAGCCTGAAGGGACCGGGGGTGATCCGCCAGCACCTGCGGATGAAGAAGATCGGTGAAAACGATATTGATGATGCCCTGGCCCAGTTCACGCCGGAACAGCAGCAGGTCAACGCCGCTAAATTGGCGGAGAAGCTCTTCCGCCGCTACCATAACCAACCGTTGATGCGTCAGGAGCAGAAGGTACGCCAGGGCCTGCTGACGAAGGGGTATGCGAGCGCGATCTTTGACCAGATCCGCGACCAGGTGACCCCCAAAGAGGACCCGGACGAGCAAGCGGCACTGCTGGACAAAACAGCGGAGAAGCTGTGGCGGCGGTACCGGCGCTACACCGGTCAGGAGCGGGTTCGCCACTTCAAACAGGGAATGTTTCGACGCGGCTTTGACCTTGACCGGGTGCAGGAATGGCTGGACCAGCACCAAGAAGGTCTTTCCTAATGGCAGAATTGTTGGTATCATGTATAAGATATAGTCTAAAAAATTAAGTTAAGAGATTGAAAAAATGGAAAATAATATTCATATTGATGAGCAATACTTGAATCATCAGTATGCTTATCGAATAATTAAACGTGTTTTTGACGTTATCGCAGCATCAATAGCACTGGTTATTCTTAGTCCGGTCTTTCTGATTGTTGCCATTTGCATTAAGGCAGATGATCCTAAGGGCCCGGTTTTCTATTCTCAGATTCGGGTAGGAAAGGATGGCCGCCGTTTTCGGATGTATAAGTTTCGCTCGATGGTCACTAATGCAGATGAACTGTTAGAGAAGCTGCGGAGTCAGAACGAAGTCAATGGCGCAATGTTCAAGATGAAGAACGATCCACGGATTACGAAGGTTGGCCGGGTGATTCGTAAATATAGTCTTGATGAGTTGCCACAACTGGTAAATATTGTGGGTGGCTCGATGAGCATTGTGGGACCACGGCCGCCGCTAGTTAGCGAGGTCGCTGAATATACTGACTATGACAAGCAACGACTAATGGTTAAGCCTGGAGCAACAGGAATGTGGCAGGTTGGTGGCCGGAACGATGTTGATTTTGCTGAGATGGTTAAGTTAGATCTGACATACATTCAAGAACGCTCAATTTGGCTGGATCTCAAGATTATGTTTGAGACCGTTAAGATCATGATCAAGCCAAATGGAGCATATTAAAGGAGTAGGACATTGGAAGTAAAAGTACTTGTTGCAACGCATAAAAATTATACTATGCCTAAGGATGACCTTTATTTACCAGTCTTTGTTGGAAAGGCAATTCATCCAAATGTAAATCATAGTTTTCTGGGTGACAACACTGGTGATAATATTTCTACCCAAAATCCTTACTATAATGAACTTACGGCAATCTATTGGGGATGGAAGAACCTTGACCTGGACGCAATGGGCTTAGTTCACTACCGGCGGTATCTTAGCCTAAACCACAAGAAGTCATTGGATGACGTCCTTTCCCATCAGCAGGCACTTGAATTGCTTAAGGATTATGACATCATTTTGCCGGAAAAACGTCGCTACTATATTGAAACAATTAAATCACATTATCTACATTCACATGAGCATGAACCGTTAGAAGTCATGACTCAGGTGATCGCTGAGCAGTACCCGGAATACATGCCTTCTTACGAAAAGGTAATGAATCGTTCCTGGGCACACATGTTTAACATGTTTATCATGAAGCGTGAACCACTTAACGAGTACTGCAAGTGGATGTTTGATGTCCTTCATGAGGTTGAGAAAAGAATCGACATCAGCAATTACAGTACCTACGAACAACGTGTCTATGGTTTCTTAAGTGAACCATTATTAGATGTTTGGTTAGATCAACACCCAGAATACAAAACTAAGGAAGTAAAATATGTCTTTATGGAGCACAACAATTGGCTGAAGAAGGGTAGTAGCTTCCTGAAGAGGAAGGTTGTTGGTCACTGGTAGGGGGAGTATAAAATGCCAAAACTATCAATTGTTGTTCCTTGCTACAATGAGCAGGAATCGATTCCGCTCTTCTACCCGGAGGTTGAAAAGGTTGTTCGCAAGATGCCAGTGGAGATCGAGTACTGGTTTATCAACGATGGGTCCGCGGATCATTCATTAGAGGAGATGCGCAAGCTCCACCGGGCTGATCCGGAGCGGGTCCACTACGTATCGTTCTCCCGCAATTTTGGCAAGGAGGCTGGCCTTTACGCCGGCCTTCAGGCAGCTACCGGTGATTATGTAGTGGTTATGGATGCAGACCTTCAAGATCCGCCAGAGTATCTTCCTATTATGTATAAGTATATTTCTAGTGGAGAATATGATTGTGTTGGGATGCGACGAACCGATCGAAAAGGAGAAGCTAAGTTCAAGTCCTTCCTAAGTAATCAGTTTTATAATGTCATTAATCGCATGTCGGATACAAAAATCGTGTCGGGCGCACGCGATTACCGGATGATGACTCGACAGATGGTTAATGCAGTTCTTTCTCTAAAAGAATATAATCGATTTTCCAAGGGAATCTTTAATTGGGTTGGCTTTAAAACTAAGTATCTCCCATATAAGAATGTCGAACGGGTTGCCGGGACAACTGATTGGTCGACCTGGAAGCTGTTTAAGTATGCTATCGATGGGATCACTGATTTCTCTGAGGCTCCATTGTCACTTGCCACTTGGCTTGGGAGTCTGACAGCAATTATTGCCGTGATTGGTTTGATTGTCGTGATTGTGCGGTACTTTGTTGATCCTGGAAGCAGTGCGTTTGGTTGGGCTTCACTAGTATGTATAATGCTATTTCTTGGTGGGGTTCAGTTACTTTGCTTAGGAATTGTAGGGCGTTATATTGGACGTATCTATATGCAAGCTAAGAACCGACCAATTTACATTATTAAAGAGAAAAAATGATGGTAACGAAATTAAAAAAGGTATATGAAAATAAAATAACTGGGCAACAATTGTACCTAGCCACCTTTGCTTTATATTTATGTATTGCATTTTTGCGGAATACTACCTTTAATCCTTATATTGGTAGCAAAATATTTAACCTTATATCATATCTTGCAGTCCTGTTATTAGGATTGAAGATCCTGCTCTATGATAATTACACTGTAAGGCAGCTGCTTTTGATCGGTGGTGTGTTTATAATTGCTGCTATTTCATGGCGGTTGTCTACTTCAAACTTAATTCTCGTCATGATAATGTTTATCTTGGCGGCGAAGAACGTTTCGTTTAGGGAAATCATAAGATGGTACTTCATCATAAACCTGATTCTATTGATATCAGTGGTTATTTTTTCGAGTGTCGGTATTATTCGTGACCTTGTCTTCGTGGTAAAAGGTCGTGCTAGTCGGTATGCATTGGGGATCACCTACCCAACAGACCTGGCGGCGCATGTCTTATACCTAGTCCTAGCAAATATCTACCTTAACTATCAACAATTGGGATGGCGTCATTATACGTTTTACCTATTGTTAGCATTAGTTTTGAAATTAGTTACGGATGCTAGATTGAGTGTTATTTGCTTAGTTCTTACGGTTCCGATTGTGATGATTGCAAAACGGGCGAGCGACCATCCAGGTGGGATGTGCCAATTATTGGTATCATTTTATTGGATGATTACACCATTACTTGCCATAATTACCTTTATTGGTACGTACTTCTTTGATAATCAGAATAAGATTTTCTATAAGATTGATCATATCCTATCGGGGCGGCTCTCTTATGGGCGGATGGCACTTGATAGTTACCCTATTACATGGTTTGGGCAACACGTGATTGAACATGGGTATGGCGGTAATGCCGGATTAAAATTATCGCAGAATGGAAGTGTGAATTACTTTTACATCGATTCTTCTTACATGCGTTTGATAATGATATCCGGCTTGATAATGTTTATCTTAGTTTTAGGAATTATGATGACAATCTCGGTTCGTACAACTATTCGTAAAGAATATGCGCTGGTAGCCATTATCTTAGTGGTTACCCTCAGCTGTACAGTAGAACAGCACCTGCTCGAAGTATCCTATAATCCATTTTTGCTGGCATTGCTGGCGGAACAAATAAGGGGGAAAATAACTTGCCAAAGAAGAACGAATACAGCTTAAAAGACTTGGCCAACATCGTAGCTAAGTATTTTGTTTTAATTATTGCTTTTGCAATTGTTGGTGGCGTAGTATTAGGAGCTTATGGTAAACATAAGCAAACGACAACCTTTACTGCGACACGAAGTATCTTAATCAATCATAACTATAGCCGTGGACAAAAAAATGCCAACAGCCAAGTTAATGCAGATATTTCCTTGATGCCAACTTACAAAGAATTGGTTGGTGGTCGAACAATCGCTAATCGATCCTACAAATTGCTGGCACATAAGATACGACGCTCGACAACTCCTGAAGAAGTAAAGTCAAGCATTGATACTGAATCACAACCACAATCGCTAGTAATGACGATTAAGGCTACTTCATCAAAGAAGGAAAATGCGGTCGCGTTTGCTAATGCAACCGCTGTAGCGGCGCAGAAGGAACTTCCTAAACTGCAGCACGGAATGGGAAGTATTAAGGTTCTTTCCAAGGCGAGTGAAGAAAATGCAACTAGCAGCACTCATGGTTCGGTTAAGAAGTATGCTCTCGTTGGCGCTGCTTTGGGATTAATCGTGGGAATGGTTTGTTCATTTGTTTTAGCCACATGGCGTCATATTCTTTAAGTGTGAGGTAGATAAGTAATGACCGTATACGTAATTACCCATAAACCATTTGAGTACTTGAAACACCTTCCCAAGGGTTACTTACCTATGATGGTTGGTGCCAATCACAATGCTAATCCTGATCACTACCTAGCTGATAATACGCTTGAAAATATTTCAGATAAAAATAAGGAGTATTGTGAGCTAACCGGGCTGTTTTGGATATGGAAAAATTCTAAAGCGGCTAACGTTGGTTTATCACACTACCGTCGTTACTTTTATTCCCGAAGCATTGGTGGTCGCTTCGCCATGTACGCCTATCAGTTTGTGATGGGGAAACATGTTCATCCGGTAAGTGAAGAGCGACTAGATTCACTGCTTAATGAGTATGATTGGATTGTTGCCCATCCGGAAAATGAGGGGGGTAAGGATCTCTGGGATCAGTTTGGCAAGGCCAACAATATAAAAGACTTAGAGAATACGCGTGCGGCAATTCAGAAGCTATCCCCACAGTATTTGGTAGCTTTTGATGAAACCATGCATAGTGGGTCAGGATTCATGTCACCTTATAATATGTTCTATACTTCTAAGAAGCACATTGATGAATATTGTGAATGGCTTTTTAAGATTCTTTCAGAAGTGGGAGAGCATACAGATATGACTGGATATACGCCTTATCAGCAACGACTATATGGCTTCTTAGCTGAGCGATTATTAAATGTCTGGTTGAAGGGACATCCTAACTACAAGGTAAAATACTTAACAGTCTTTAGAACAGAGGAATTAGACCGAAGCAAAATTCTGAATAAGTTTAAGAAGTTTATTTAAAACGAAAGCATTTGGGCGATGAACTACTAGAAGTGTTTCATCGCCCAAATGCTTTTTACATTACGATTAATGTCGTGTTGTAATTTCTTTGATTGTTTTACTAAGTCCCTGGTAGTAATTAGTGGAATAGTATGGTGAGATGCTGTCTTTAATAGTGCTTTGCTTGAAACGGATTTTTTTCAATTGTGCTAATTGATCTGCTAGCCGAGTGATATTACCTTGTGGGTAACTCCACCCGTTTACCCCTTCTTTGATAACGTCATTAAAACCATCGAACTGTGATGTAATACATGGTAAGCCATAGCTTAATGCTTCTAGGGCGACCATTGGTAACCCCTCAAACTTGGAGGTCAGGATCAATGCATCGGCCTTGATGTTTTTAACGATAAAATGCCAAGGATTAGCCATCCATTCATGCCAGACCAGGCAATCGGTGATGCCTAATTGTTTGGCATATGCCTTGCATTGTGGGCCCTCATCCATTGAGCCAAATAAGTCCACTTTAACCTTGCCATAATTTTGTTGGTATGCTGCTATCCCTTTAAATAGCTCCCTTAAATTTTTTTGACCATCGAGAGTGATATGACCCATGAATATTAATCTAAGTGTATCATCGGTATTAAGCGTGATGGCTGTGTCTTTAAGAGAAATCGGATTGTAGATTAAGTAAATATTCTTCGCTGGAATACCGAGTTCAATCATTTCTTGCTTAATTCTTGAACTAATTGCTAGGTGGTAATCAGCGTATAAAAGATTTTGAGGATCAAACATGTCTTGATGTTGAAGGGAGAAGTGAATCCACGATATGATAGGCCATTTCTTGAATAAAAGCTTTTTTAAGTGGTGGGCATATTTAATAAGGTTAGCTCCTAAAATAATTACCTTGTCCTGATTACGAATGTGAAGCAGGTGAACCATTAAGAAAATAGCAGAATTCTTTCCTTTATTTGGATACAGGATTGTTACGTTTTGCGGAATTCGGGCTAGCCATTCCTTATTCTGGGGATCGTTGGTTAAAAGAAGTGTGATCTCGTATTTATTATTCAAATGAGTGATAACGTCTGCTAATACGGTTTCGATACCGCCATTACCGCTAACTGGCGAACAGATAAAATAAAGTTTCATAATGATATACCCTCGTTAAGAAAAATCCGAGAATGCTTTAGACATTCTCGGATTTATTACTAGTTTTGGTGAACAATTTGTGCATTGCTTGGTAAGCTACCGGACCAGTTATCATAAGTGGTTCCTTGGCTGTTTGGTGAAGTCTGGCGATCCATTCCATCACTATCAACATGGTGGGTAACACCCTTGGAATCAGTCCAGACAGCAACATCACTTAAGCCCAGTTGACGTTGAGAATTTTGGTTAGTATTAGTAGATGAGTTATTTTGTTTGCTGCTAGTAACTGCCGAGCTCTGCTTATTACTACTATTAGCTGAGCTGGTATTTGAAGAACTAGACGTACTGTCGTTATCATTATTGTCACTACTATTACTGTTTGTGGAACTGCTCTTACTTATCTTTTTAGAGCTGGAATTCTGCTTATTATTAGAAGAACTTGCCTTATGTTTAGTAACTTTCGTAACTCGGTCCTTAGATGAAGAAGACTTTGTCGAATTGTTATTTGAAGAACAACCAGCTAATCCAAATGTCAGTGCTAGTATTAACGAACTAGATAAGATCAGATGTCGGATATTTTTCATAACTTAAGTAACTCCTATACTGAAATTTGTTGCGTAACTATGCAAAAGTTATTTTTAATAGTATAATTATAGCATTTGTAAGAAATTAAAGTCTAACGAATTGATTTCTTGCTAAATTATCCAAACTATTTAGCATTTTAACACCATCGATGGGGACCATCAATGCTATTTCGCTATTTGATATCTAATCTTTGATTAGATATAACTAAAATGAAATATAATGTAATAATATTTTTGGTAAAATCTATATAGTTTACCAAAATGTATAATTGATTGGGAAAGGGAAGTATTATGTCAAAGTATGATTATTTAGTTGTTGGCGCTGGCTTGTTCGGAGCTACATTCGCGCATGAAGCTGCTAAACGTGGTAAGCGGGTGAAGGTAATTGAACGCCGGCCACATATTGCCGGCAATGTTTACACTAAAGAAGTTGCGGGAATCCAAGTTCATGAATACGGTGCCCACATTTTTCATACCTCAAATACGAAGATTTGGCAATACATTAATCAATTCGCCAATTTTAATCGTTACACTAATAGTCCAGTAGCGAACTACAAGGGTGAGATTTATAATCTCCCATTTAACATGAACACCTTTAACGAGATGTGGGGGGTAGCCACTCCTAAGGAAGCCCTTGCAAAACTTGACGAGCAACGTCAAGAAATGGCGGGTAAGAAGCCGGCAAACCTTGAAGAGCAAGCGATCTCACTGATTGGTCGTGATATCTACGAGAAGTTAATCAAGGGTTATACCGAAAAGCAATGGGGACAAAAGGCAACCGAACTTCCAGCCTTCATCATCCGGCGTCTGCCTGTTCGCTTGACTTATGATAACAACTACTTTAATGACCGTTATCAGGGAATCCCAGAAGGTGGCTATACCCAAATTGTTGAAAAGATGTTGACTAGTGATCTAATTGACGTCGAGACTAATACAGACTTTTTCGACAAGAAGGAAGAGTACCTTAAGGATTATCCTAAAGTTGTCTTCACTGGAACAATCGATAAGTTCTTCGATTATCAGTTGGGTGAATTACAGTATCGGAGCCTGCGGTTTGAAACTGAATTATTAAATGAAGATAATCATCAAGGGAATGCGGTAATCAACTATACTGATGCTGAAACTCCATACACTCGGATTATTGAACACAAGCACTTTGAGTTTGGTAAGGGGGATAAGAACAAGACCGTTATTACCCGAGAATACCCGGCTGATTGGCATCGGGGTGACGAACCTTACTACCCAGTTAACAACCAGCGAAACAATCAGCTCTATACTCAGTACCGCGAGCTTGCTAATCAATATCCAAATGTGATCTTCGGTGGTCGGTTGGGTCAGTATCGTTACTACAATATGGATCAGGTAATTGCCGCTGCCCTTAAAACCGTTAACGAGGAGTTTGATGGTTAATTATGAAGGTAATTAAAAATTATCTATATAATGCGGGGTATCAAATATTAAACATGTTGATCCCGTTGATCACGGTTCCCTATATTTCACGTGTACTTGGGGCCCATGATGTGGGGATCAACGAGTATACCAATAGTTGGGTTACCTTCTTCTACCTGATGGGGCAGATGGGAATCACCCTATATGGTAACCGAGAAATTGCCTACCATCGTGACGATCTATATGAACGGTCACGAACATTTTGGGGAGTGGAAAGTCTCCAGGTATTGACGATTACTTTCTCATTAGTGGCCTATTTGGTAGCTGTTTTTCTCTTTAGTACGACGTTTAAGTACTATTTTTTAATGCAGGGTCTGTGGATCATTGCTACCGGAGTTGATGTTTCATGGTATTTCATGGGGATGGAAAACTTCCGGGTAACTGTTGTCCGAAATGCCTTAGTTCGACTTGCCTCTGTCATTTTGATTTTTACATTTGTTAAGTCGACTGCGGATTTAGGCCTCTACATTTTGATCTTGGGTGGTGCTCAACTGGTAGGGAACCTAACCCTTTGGCCTTACCTGCGTGATAATTTGATTTGGGTTAGTGTCAAGAAGTGGCATCCGTTTAAGCACTTCTATCCTTCGTTACTGTTATTTATTCCAACTATCACCACTCAGGTTTATCTTGTTTTGAATCGTTTGATGTTGGGACATATGTCTTCACAAGCAGCTCTTGGTAATTTTGGGCAGTCTGATAAAATTGTTAAGTTTGTCTTGGCAATCGTAACTGCTACGGGAACGGTAATGCTTCCCCACGTTGCTAATAAGTTTGCAAAAGGGGATATTAAGGGAGTACGTGATAGTCTGTATGCTTCCTTTAATTTTGTTTCCTCAATCTCAATTCCGATGATGTTTGGCTTGATGGCAATCTCACATAAGTTTGCTCCCTGGTTTCTGGGTAGTGAGTTTGTACCTGCTGGTGAGATCATGTTTATTGAGTCCCCGATTATTGTGTTCATTGCTTGGAGTAATGTTACGGGAACCCAATACTTAATGCCAGTTAACCGGGTCAAGGAATACACCACCTCAGTCACGATCGGTGCCATCAGTAACATCTTCCTTAATTTATTCTTAATTGAGTTTTGGGGTGCTGACGGTGCTGCATTAGCAACAGTCGGATCAGAATTTCTTGTTACGGCTAGTCAGATGTATATGATTCGCCATACGATTAAACGACGACTGATGTTCAAAGAAGTATGGAAGTATTTCCTTAGTGGAATTTTGATGTTTATCGTTGTTAATCGAATATCGCAAACAATTCAGATGACAATTGCTAATTTGGTTTTAGAAGTTGGTGTCGGAATTGTTATTTATGGATTAGGCTTGATCATTTTAAAGGCTAAGATCATTAACAAAGCTTTAGATCTTGTGAAAAAACCGGGAAAATAGCATAGAAAAGCTCTGTTACATTTATGTAACAGAGCTTTTACATTATTTTTAATAATTAAGTGATTGTGTTGTTTTAGAAAATTTGATCTCCTATACTATTTAATAGGTTAAAATTTAAGATAATTTAGAAGAATTTATAAAAAATAAAAACACCTTGTCCCAATCGTTTTAGGAGGATTAAGACATTTTGAGTAGTCATAATAGAGCGAAAAGAAGAGTTAAGTTATATAAGGCCGGTAAACAATGGTTGACGGCAGCTATTGTTTCAATTGGCTTTTTTGCTGGTGTCCAAATTAGAAATGTACATGCGGATACTTCCAATAATAACAATATTCAATCAACCAAGGTTACTGACAATAATGGAACAACGGGAACTAATGGTAACACTAACCAAGTTGCGACTGCTAACATTCCAGGCAACCTCGATGGCTACACAAAGCAACAAGACCAAAATGGCAATAATATTTGGAAGGATAATAGTGGTCAAGGCTTGAATGGTTGGGAGTCTACTAATGATAGTACCTGGTACCGCTTCAATAATGGTTCAGCGGTTACTGGCTGGCAGAGTGTTGATAACAACTGGTACTACATGAATAAGGATAACTCCGCTATGGAGACTGGCCTTCAAAAGGTTGATAACAACACTTATTACTTCAACACTAATCATGATGGTACTTACGGTGCGATGAAGACTGGTTGGCAAAACGTTGATAATAACTGGTACCATTTTAATTACAATGGTGCTGCCGATACTGGTTGGAATAATATTGATGGTAACGAATATTACTTCAGTAATAATAATGTGCAAATGGCTACCGGTGATACGCTAATTGATGGTTATCACTACTACTTTGAACCATCATCAGGTCACCAGCTGAAAGGTTTAGTATTAGATCGTAACACTCATACTCTGAAGTATTATGACCAAAATACTGGTTCGCGACAAACTACTATGAATACGGCTGGCAAGACCTACACCTTTAATGCACAGAGTGGTGATCTTGATACTACTGGTTTGAATGATGGATTAAACCAGATTGCTGGTCATACTTACTTCTTTAATTCCGCAAGCAAGACTTTTGTCAACAATGATTGGAAGCAGGTTAATAATAAGTGGTATTACTTCGGTGAGAATGGTGATGCTACTACTGGATGGTTCCAATCAGGTGCTAAAAACTGGTACTACTTTAATCAAGATGGTGCTGCTCAAACTGGCTGGTTCAAGTCACCAGCGGGTGCTTGGTACTATTTCGATCAGAATAATGCTTGGGCACTGAAAGAATGGCAAAAGCTAGATAGCCAATGGTATCACTTTGACCCAACTAATACCTGGTCAGATACCGGTTGGTTTAAGTCTGGTGCCGGTAACTGGTACTATCTCGATCCAAGTAATAAGGGTGTTGCTAAGACTGGTTGGTTTAGGTCACCAGCGGGTGCTTGGTACTACTTCGATCAGAATAATGCTTGGGCACTGAAAGACTGGCAAAAGCTGGATGGCCAATGGTATCACTTTGACCCAACTAATACCTGGTCAGATACCGGTTGGTTTAAGTCTGGTGCCGGTAACTGGTACTATCTCGATCCAAGTAATAAGGGTGTTGCTAAGACTGGTTGGTTCAAGTCGCCAGCGGGTGCTTGGTACTACTTCGACCAGAACAATGCCTGGGCATTGAAGGGCTGGCAGCATATTAATAGTGCCTGGTACTACTTTAATCCAACTGAAACCTGGGCAGAAACTGGTTGGCAGAAGATTAACGGTAAATGGTATTACATGGATCCAACTAATGCCTGGATGTTAACTGGTACGCACAAAATTAATGGTAAGACCTACAACTTTAATTCTGACGGTTCATGGGCAGATGGTTGGGCATGGCCATTCCCACAAGACGGTGAAGGCCACTTCTCTGGAGCTCAATTATTTGGTGTCCACCCAGGTGGTGAATTCCGGATGAATGGCTTCCACGATGGCCTTGACTTTGGTTCAATTGATCACCCAGGTCGTGAAGTTCATGCCATCCATGGTGGGACTGTTAAACTGGTAGGTTACACTGCTGGTTTGGACTGGTATGCGGTTGTTGATACTGGTGAATACTTGGTTGTTTACCAAGAAGCATTTGCTAACCGGTCTGATATTCGAGTTCACGAAGGTCAGCAAATTAGTACTGGTGATGTCATCGGTATCCGGGATACTGCTCACGTTCATATCGGTATTACTCGTGATCATAACTTTAACCGTGCTTTGGGTTACTCTTTTACTAACAATGGTACTTGGCTTGATCCACTTCAAGTTATCCGGAACGGAATCAATAACGGTTAAAAATAAATGTAAACTGGCAATGCTCAGATTAGCATTGCCAGTTTTTAGTTGAGGTAATAATATGCTAAGGATATATAGAAAAGTCGGTTTAATTTTGAGCTTGGTTTTAATGTTAACCGTACCGGTGGACAGCCTGGCTGCTACTGAACCGGATAATTACTCTATTGAATCAGTAACTACTACTGGATCGTCATCGTCGCAGCCAGTAACCCCATCTATGAACCTCAGTGCTAGGGGACAACAGGTAGCCCAATTAGCGCCAGCGGCTAGTCCACAATTGTCTGCAGTTAGCCTAGGAGCAGTTGACCAGACAATTACTCCTAAAATGGGATTGTTTAACGGTCAACAGAATGTTGTTACTAGCCAAGAACAGTTGCCAGAACGATTTACACCAGGGATTATTCAGTACGATGGGACTAACGACCATTCGGCTAAAATTAATAATCAGCTTACAACAGACCAGATGAAAGAACTGAATGATTATTCTAATCGTTGGATGAATAGCTTACGTCATACTTGGCAATCAGCTCCAGATGAATATCGTTATCAGGGAAAAGAATACCAGGCTCCTAATGATCTTATGACTCCCCCAACTCTGTTTGATGCCGTTAGTAAATTAGCCGCGGACCGAACGCGGGTTAATTATGGATATGATCATACTGGTGATGAACGAATTATCCTGAACGATGATAGTGATACTAGTTATGGTCAGTATGTTCGACAAGCTGGTTTGACACCACCAGAATCATTGGTTACCCAAATTGCCCCGGCAGCTACTGGTACTAGCTACCAGGTAGGGGAGAACTTATTTAAGCTAAGTGGTCATACAATGCTGGAGGCTGAAGTCAACCTCTTTAATCGGATGCAGGATATGTTATGGGGCGAGGCAACAACGGTTAATGGTAAGTTAGAAGGGGCTAATGAACACCTTGCTAATGCACTTAATCCAATTTTTACTCACGTTGCAATGGGATTTCAGGAAGTTAGCCCTAATCACTGGTATGTTTTGTGGGTATTTGATGGATTAAGCAATCGTAATCCATTTACCGGACAACAGTATTTTTCTGACGAGGAAAGAGTCGCAATTAATCACCAATGGGATGCTATTTTAGCTGGAAGGATAAAGGTGGTAGAAAAAACAGCAGGTGGTCAGGTAACATCTAATACTATCATGCAACCTCACCATCGTTTAATGTTTACAGGTAATAACTTCGGCGATATCCATCAACTAGCAACCACTTTGTTAGCTAGTAATTATAATCAGAAAAATAAGACTAAAGGATTTGTGGAAAGTAGAAATATTAATAAGAACGAGGTTAGTGCACTGACACAGACTACTTATCAGCAAGAACACAAGAATAGTTCGCAATTACCAGCTACCGGAAATAACTATATTCAACCATTGCTTGGACTTTTCTTAGTGATCCTACTATTCCCATTAGCCTGGTTATTGAAAGAATAGTTTCTTTACTTACGATGATGCTTTAATACTTTATTGGAAAACTTTATCGAAGATTAGTACTTTGATCGTTAAAGATTAAAATTGATAATATGGGTTCGCTAATGTAGTAATTAATATTTTAAAGTATGAATATTGACTGTGAGTGATAATGAACAACGGGTTAATACTCGGACTGTAACTAACGACACTGTTAGTAAAATAAATTTACTATTAGTCTAACTGTCAAGGGCGGTTTTGAATTGTCGTTTTATGGCGGTTTAAAAATGTATGATTTGGGCGGTTTAGGGATTGACCGATGCCAAACGGTATGACTT
>NZ_CANCWK010000023.1:0-24195 GCF_947381495.1 Limosilactobacillus galli
GAGAACTAGACCAAAAGCCAAAGTGGCTTAGTCTAGTTCTCAAAAATCTCTTCATCCTTACCGATTGACAAAGAGCCGCTTTAGGACCTAACGTAAAACGGACCTGGATAAAAAGCATCCAGGTCCGTTTTTGAATTTTATATGCCAGGCCACTGACAACGCCGAATATCAACGTGGTTGGCATCCTTGAAGGGGATGCCCTCGACCGCCAGCATCGGGCCCTGGTCAACCCAACCGGGAACCAGCCGGCCGGTGGCGGTTACGACCCGGTGGTACAGGTGCTTGCCGTAGCCGGGTTTGCCGAGGGCCTTCCCTACCAGGCGGGCGTTACGGGGCCGGCCGATCATTCGAGCAATTTGGCCATACGTGGCAACCCGCCCGAGGGGAATAAGGTCGACAATGTTTAATACATCATGCATAAAATCTTCGTCAATCTTGGTCATCAGCATCCCCTCCCAAGCGCGGTAAGAGCAGGAAGATTACCAAACCGATGGTAAAGAGGACGCTGAGTGAGGCCGCCCCGATCGTCGACTTCTCGGTCCACTGAGTCACCAGACCGACAATCACCGGTCCCATGATTGCGGAGAACTTACCGAGAATGTTGTAAAAGCCAAAGAACTCGCTGCTGGAGTCTTTCGGAATCAGCTGGCCGAAGTAGGAACGACTCAATGCCTGCAGTCCGCCCTGACTGGTGCCGACTAGAATTGCCAGGATCCAGAAGTCAGTCAGCGTAGTCAGGCGCAGGGCATCAAGGCAAATGATCACGTAGACGATGATCCCCACCAGGATGGCGGCCCGGTTAGAGGTCCTTCTCGCCAACCAGCCGTAAAACAGGGAGAACGGGAAGGCGATCAGCTGAACCACCAGGAGCACCATCATCAGCATCGTCGTCTCGACCCCCATGTCCTTACCGATTGCGGTTGCCATCGTGAAGATGGTGTCGACCCCGTCGATGTAGAAGAAGTAGACCACCAAGAACCAGGTGATCTGCCGGTAATGGCGGATATGGCGGAAGGTCTGGTTCAGCCGGCGGAAGCTATCCCGCAACGGGTGACGCACGGCGACGACGCTGTAGTGCTGCTGACCATGGGCGAGCAGCGGCCAGCCGAAGATCACCCACCAGACCGCCGCGATCACGAAGCTGAACTTGGCGATCCCGTAGGCTGACAGCAGGTCATTGAAGCCGTGCGTCAATTGGGCTCCCAGGAAGACGATGAAGGCGATGAACCCGCCGAGGTAGCCCATCCCGTACCCAGTCGAGGAGACCAGGTCCATCTGGCCATTCGGAGCCACGTCGGTCAGGAAGCTATCGTAGAAGAGGTTCCCGCCGGAGTAGCCGATGATGCTCAATACGTACATGAAGAGCAGCCACCGCCGCTTGGCATTCGGGTAATCGGCCAGGACGCCCAATAGCGGAGCCAACAGCGAAACCACCAGGGTGCCGAAACTGTTGGCGTATCCCCAGTAGGCCGTTGAATCGGCGGCACTGACCCCCGCCTGCTGGGCAACGGCCTTGAAGTATACAGGCAAGACCGCCGTCACGACCAAGATCCCGTAGCCGGAGTTGGCCCAGTCATAGAAGATCCACTGCCATTGTTGTTTATTGATTCGCACGACCCCACCTCACTTCCTAATGACACCAGCGATCGGCTGACCGGCAGTCGGGGCTGGGTAGTGCAGTCCCAGCAGTTGGGCGAAGGTTGGCCCCTCGTCAACCAGGTGGGCACTATCTACCGTGGCCCCTTGATTGACGTCCGGACCGGCAAAGACTGCCGTGGTGAAGTAGCCGGGTTTGTCCGGCCCGTAGCCATGAACCCCCTGGTAGCGGTCATGAGTTCCCAATGAGTCGGGGTCCACATCCTCAACTACCGCCGGCCGGTTGACCTCATCGGTGAAGTAGTAGCCAGCTTTGGCCTCCACCAGGAAGGTACACTTAGGATCGGCGCCCAGCTTGACTGCCTCGGCACCGTCATAGATGCGTTCAACCCCCTCGACGCCGGCAATCAGCTGCTTGAGCTGGCCGCGATCGACGTTTCCCCGGGTGTAGACGTAGGTCTCGCCATCACAGGTTTTCGCCGTGACTTGCCAGTTGTTCCGGTAGGTCGTCTTGCCGGGCTGCGGGGTCAGCCAGCCATGCCGGGCAAAAAGCATGTTGAGGTGGATCATCTTCTGCACGTTGATCTGGTAGTGATCACCGAGGAAAACGAAGTTAGTCTGATCATAGGTTCCGGCATCCTTGGTGGCCTGGACGATCCGGGCCACCCGCCGGTCCAGCCGCTGGAGGGCGTGCTGGGCCTGGGCAGACTGAACACCATAGCGGTGACGCATACTATCCATATCTACCAGGTGAATCAGCGTCAGGTCGGGTTGCTTGTTCTTCAAGGTATCGACTGCGCAGGCCGTGATGAAGTCATCCAGCCAGGGCTGCTTGATCCCGTGACGAAGGTGGCCATAGCGGTGGTTCATCTGCAGCAGGAAGAGCGGTGAGCTGGCCTTCAGAGAGACAAAAACCTGGTTGGTCCAGATCCGGTTGGGAAAGATCTCGGCCAGGTTATAGTCGATCTTGCTTCCCGCAGTCACCGGCCAGAGGAAGGCCGCCGTCGTCAATCCCGCATCGTGGGCAACGTCATACAGTGGGGTCGCCTGAACATCCTTGCGGTACCAGTACCAGTCGGGCGAGAGGCGCCGGGGCTGGAGCTTAGTATTGTTGACCACCCCATGGACCGCCGGGTACTGGCCTGTGATGATCGAGGTGTGTGATGGGTAGGTCAGTGTCGGAAAGATCCCCCGCACTCGCTTGACCCACGTCCCCTTCTTCATCAATTGGCTGATGTGGGGCACCAGGTAGCAGAGTTCGTCGAGGTCCCGGAAGCCCATTGAATCAAGGGAGACAACAACTAATTTATTTCTAGATATCATTTCATCCACTTTCAATTATTATCAGTAACGACTATTAACAATTCTAACACTCGCCGTTACTGAGTTTTCACAATTTTACTATTATTTTGGCAAAAGAATAACTATAATAAAAGGGTTACTTTATACAATTTGTCCAATATTGGCGAAAGAATATGCAAGGAGTGTGAGAACATTGGCAGAAACGCAACCGACCCGGTCGCTCGGTTTTTTTGCGACCCTCTCGACCGTCACCGGAACGGTCATCGGTTCGGGAATCTTCTTCAAGGTCCCGGCCGTCACTAAGGCCACCGGGACCGTCAGCATGGCCACCTTTACCTGGCTGCTGGCGGGGATCATCACCATCTGCGCCGGCCTCACCGCGGCCGAACTCGCGGCAGCCTACCCGCAGACCGGGGGCCTGACCATCTATGTTGGCAAGGCCTACGGGAGTTTCTGGGGATTTTTGGCCGGCTGGGCCCAGTCCCTGATCTACTTCCCCGCGCAATGGGCCGCGGCCGCGATTGCCTTTGCCACCCAGTTTGTCGACCTCTTCGGCCTCAAATCATCCTGGCTGCCCGTGGTGGCCATCGTCATCACCCTGCTGGTCCTCATGGTCAACTTCATCAGCGCCAAGGCCGGCGGAATGGTCTCCTCAATCGCCCTGGTCGTGAAACTGCTGCCGATCATCGCCATCGTCGTGCTGGGGTTCGTCCACCCTGGCGACCCCCAGTTCCGCCTCTTTCCCGTAGCGCCTGGTCCCCACCAGCACTTCTGGACCGCTCTGGGCAGCGGGCTATTGGCAACTATGTTTGCCTACGACGGCTGGATCCACGTCGGCACGATGGCGGGAGAACTGAAACACCCTAAGAAGGACCTGCCACGGGCCATCTTCTTCGGTCTCAGCCTGGTCACCGTCGTCTACCTGCTGATCAGTCTGGCCTTCCTGTACGTGGCCCCGCTGGCAACGGTCGCCAACAACCTGAACATCTCTTCGCAGGTTGCCCACATCGTCTTCGGTCCCCTGGGCGGCAAGATCATCACCATTGGGATCATGGTCTCGGTATACGGGGCCCTCAACGGCTTCGTGATGACCGGAATCCGGGTTCCCTACGTGATGGGCTACCTCGGTTACCTCCCATTTAGCCGGGGCTTTCGATCCCTCAACCGGGGCGGGGTGCCGTGGCTCGGTGGTAGCCTGCAATTCGTCGTCGCCCTGCTCATGATCCTGTCCGGGACCTTCGACACCATCACCAACATGCTGGTTGTCGTCATCTGGTTCTTCTACATGCTTTGCTTTGCCGCGGTGTTCATCCTCCGCAAGAGAGCGCCGGAGCTGGAACGGCCGTACCGCGTTCCCGGCTACCCGATCGTGCCGATCATCGCCCTGGCCGGCGGGGCCTTCATCGTTTTGACCACCGCCATTACCCAACCAATGATCACCATAATTGGGATCCTGGTAACGGCTGCGGGGATTCCCGTCTACCGTTACCAAAAAGCGCGTCACCGGATTACGTTAAAATAAAAGGAGCTTTTATATGAAAAACAATCCGCAGCTTAAGAAAACTGAACACGAGAAGACCCTCGGCCTCTTCGACCTGGCCATTCTTGGCATCGGCGCCATCATCGGAACCGGGATTTTGGTCCTGACTGGGATCGTTGCCGCCGAGGACTCGGGACCGGCGATCGTCTTCTCCTTCCTCATCGCCGCCCTCGCCAGTGGTCTGATCGGACTCTGCTACTCCGAACTGACCACCAGCCTGCCCAACTCCGGCAGTGCCTTCTTCTACACCTGGGTCGGCATCGGCAAGTTCGTCGCCTTCCTGGCCGGCTGGACCCTGATCGGGGTCTACATCACCACCACCGCCACCGTGGCCAACGGGTGGACCGGTTACGTCCAATCGTTTCTGGAAGTTCTGGGCGTCAAGCTGCCGCACCAGTTCCTGATGAACCCGTCCGCTGGGGGCTACGTCAACCTGCCGGCCGTCTTGATGATCCTCCTGATGACCATCATCCTCACCCGGGGGACCAGCGAGAGTAAGCTGATCAACAACTTCCTGGTCGGGGTCAAGATCTTCATCATCCTCCTCTTCATCGTCGTCAGCGTCCAGCACGTCCGGCCAAGCAACTGGCACCCCTTCCTGCCGTACGGGGTCAAGGGGATCTTCACCGGGGCGTCCGCCGTCTTCTTCTCCTTCCTCGGTTTTGACGCCCTCGCCACTTCCGCTGAGGATGCCAAGAATGTCGAGAAGAATATTCCCCGGGCAATAATTCTGTGTCTGGTGATTTCCACCACCCTCTACGTCCTGGTCAGCCTGGTGATGACCGGGGTCGTCTCCTACACCAAGCTGAACGTTTCCGAAGCCATGTCCTACGTGCTGATCGTCAAGGGCCACTCTTTCGTCGCCGAGGTCGTTTCACTGGGGGCCGTCCTGGGAATCATGGCGGTGGTCTTCGCCTTTATTTACGCCGGCTCCAATATTCTGAAGTCCATGAGCCGGAGTGCCTTTCTGCCGCAAAACCTGGCCCAGCTCAACACCAAGACCCACAGTCCGAACCGGGCCATCTGGCTGGTCGGGATCCTCTCGGCCATCTTGGCGGGTGAGTTCGACCTCCACTACCTGGCCCTGATCGCCAACATCGGTTCCCTGATGGTCTTCGCACTGATCTCGCTGGTCGTGATCATCTTGCGCTACCGGTACCCAGAGCTGAAGCGGCCGTTCAAGGTGCCATTTGGCAAGACGATCCCGATCCTGTCGATCATCATCTGCATCGTCCTCCTCGTCAGCATCTCCCTGACGGCCTGGCTAACCTACCTCGCCTGGATCGCGGTGGGCCTGCTCATCTACTTCACCTACTCGCTCCGCCACGCCGACGAGTTTAACTTCACACCAGAGGAATAAACTAATCAATTAGGAATGAAACAGCGTCTGGCTGTTTCATTCCTCTTTTCGTAGCGTCGGCCCATTTTGGTATACAGGCCTGGCTTTGCCGACTGGAGAACCAGGTGTGACCGAGAATGGAATGCGCTACACATCTACCCCATCAGTAGACCAGAGTGCCGGCCCCAACGAGGAGGACGGCTTCAACGCCGCCAACGTTGGAGAAAGTGCCACTGAGAGCGTCTACGCCAACGACCGGGTCCTCGCCTACGACCCCTTCGTCAAGAATGGCCTGGCCGAAGACTCAATGACCAACCTGGTGCTGCCGTATATCCACTCCGCCCGGGAAGGGGTTGAACGCCTGGACAAGCTGGTAGCTGAGTACGGTTCCGCCGAGCGCAACGGGGTCCAGTTCAACGACCAGGATGAGGTCTGGTACATGGAAATTGCCACCGGTCACCACTGGGTTGCTGTCCGGATTCCCGACGACTGCTATGCCGTCGCGACCAACCAAATCGCCATCGAGCAGATCGACTTCAACGATCCGGACAACTACATGTGGTCTGAAGGTATCCGGGAGTTTGTCGATGCCCACCAGCTTAACCCGAACAATGACCAATGGAACTTCCGCCACATCTTCGGTACCAATACCAAGCTGGACCACCACTACAACACCCCTCGGGTTTGGTTCGCCCAGCGCTACCTGAGTCCCGTCGCCGCGGCCGACCAGACTCCCGAATCACCCGACATGCCATTCATCCGCAAGCCCGAACGCAAGATTGCGGTTGAGGATATCCAGTACCTGCTCAAGTCCCACTTCAACGAGACCAAGTACGATCCGCTGGGTGATGGCAGCGAGCACGACAAGAAGGTCTACCGGCCGATTGCCCTTTCCCGGACAGCCCAGTCTCACATCCTGCAGATGCGCAACAACGTCAAGCCGGAACAAGCGGCCATCCAATGGGGCGAATTCGGTCTGCCGTCCTTCTGCGCCTACACGCCGTTCTTCGCCAACGCCGACGACACCGACGTCTCCTACCGGAAGTTCCCGGCCAAGATGAAGCTCAAGAACGCCTACTGGCTGAACGAGGCCCTCGCCATGGTCGTCGAGAGTCACTACAGCGAGTTCTACGACCAGGACGAAGCCTTCCAGAAGGGCCTCAACGAGTGGGCCTGGCGGAAGATCGCGACGGTCGACGCCAAGGGCGACCAGTTGAGCGGCGCCAAGCTGACCACCTACCTGACGGGTCAGAACCACAAGATTGCCAAGCACTATAACAAGAAGACCAAGCGGCTCCTCTTCGACCTGATGACCCAGGGAACTGAATTCTCCAAGCTGACCTTCAAGATGGATCCCAACCTCTAATCGAGCCACCAGTAGCCAGCAATTTATAAAAATAAAGGGTTGACTTTAAAATTAGAAAGTTCTAACATAATGCCAACAAGAATTATAAATTGCTGAGAAAAGATGAGTAATGGGCAGCAGGAACCACAGAGAGCCGGGTGGATGAGAACCGGTGTCCCCTAACCCCACGAAGATGGTCTTGGAGCAAAGACGATCGGTGAGTCGTTGGTAAGCCGGTCACGAGTGGCGACCGATACAACGCCTGGGTTTACCCGCATGGGTGTACCTATTGAGGATTGGGCTGTGAGGTCCAATCAAATTAGGGTGGTAACACGTTAATTTCAACCTTTGAAAACGACGTCCCTAGGAAAAGCACTAATGCTTTTCCTAGGGACTTTTTTATTTGCTTCCGGTACTTGAGCTCACCGTCAACAAAGAAAGGATCGATGTTTTATGACTGAATTTACACCACGGACTGTTTCCCCATTTCGCTACGATGTTGTTGGTTCGTTCCTGCGTCCCCAAGAACTGAAGGACGCGCGGCAGAAGTTTGCGGCCGACCAGATCAGCCGGGCCGAGCTCACTGCTGTTGAGGACCGCCTGATCATTGACCTGATTCATAAGGAGGAGGCCGCGGAGCTCAAGGCCGTGACCGATGGCGAGTTCCGCCGCAGCTACTGGCACCTCGACTTCTTCTGGGGTCTCCAGGGTGTCAAGCGCGTCACCCTCAAGCATGGCTACTTCTTCCACGACGAGGAAACCCGGAAAGATTCCGCCCAGCTGACCGGCAAGATCAGTGGTGAAAACCACCCGTTCGTCAAGGCCTTCGAGTTTGTCCGGGACCACGTCAGCGACGGCACCCAGGTCAAGCAGACGATTCCGGCCCCAGCCCAGTTCCTGGAGGAATTCCTCCGGCCCGAAAATCAAGACAACCTCAAGGAAATCTATCCCAATGTGGCCGACTTCGACCATGATGTCGCTGTGGCCTACCACCAGGTCATTCTAGACCTTTACGCCGCGGGCTGTCGAACCCTCCAGCTCGATGACTGCACATGGGGCATCTCCGTCAACAACTTCGCCAACCTCAAGAAGAAGGACCCCAACGCCGACACCTCCCAGCTGGTCGCCCTGCAGGAACGCTTCCTTAAGGTGAACAACGCCGCCATCGCTGACCTGCCAGACGACCTCACCATCAACACCCACGTCTGCCGGGGCAACTATCACTCCACCTGGGCCGCAGCTGGTGGCTATGGTCCGGTTGCCGACACCCTCTTCGCCCAGGAAAACGTCAAGGCCTTCTACCTTGAATATGATTCCGACCGCGCCGGCGGCTTTGAACCCCTCGCCAAGGTTCCGGATGAAAAATACGTGGTCCTCGGCCTGGTAACCTCCAAGAACGGCGACTTGGAGGACAAGCAAACTATCATCAACCGGATTCATGAGGCCGCCAAGTTCCACCCGATCGACCGCTTCTGCCTGAGTCCCCAATGTGGTTTTGCCTCAACCGAGGAAGGGAACATCTTAACGGAAGACCAGCAGTGGGCGAAGGTTGCCCTGGTAAAGGAGGTCGCCCAGGAAGTTTGGGGCTAAAGCAATCGCAAATATAAACCAATAGGCCATGACACCGTCCCACGCGGGTCATGGCCTATTTTTGCCGATTTCTTTGCTAATCGTTTAACATTTATTTTGATAAACGATTGACAAATTTATTAAAAGCACTTACAATCTTCACCGTAAACGTTTCCAAAGAACGAAAGGAGTCGGTTGTATTGCAGAAAGTTGATGAGTCTCGGGTGATAAAAGTCACAAACACCCGTTATCGCGAACACTTCCATATCCAGACACCGGCGGGCTGGCTAAACGATCCTAATGGCCTCTGCTTCTTCAAGGGCTACTACCACGTCTTCTACCAGTTCCACCCCTATTCCGCCGAATGGGGGCCGATGCACTGGGGGCACGTCCGCAGCAAGGACCTCGTTCACTGGGAAAACCTGCCAGTCGCCCTGGTTCCCGGTGATCCCGAGGATTCCGGCGGTTGCTTCTCCGGTTCGGCCATCGTCAAGAATAACCGCCTGTACCTGATTTACACCGGTCACCACTACTACGATGACGGCGACCAGGATCACTTCTGGGAGAACCAGAACGTGGCCTACAGCGACGACGGGGTCCACTTCACCAAGTACGCGGGAAACCCGGTGATTGAGGCCCCAGCTGATAATAGCCAGGACTTCCGGGATCCCAAGGTCTGGGAGCACGATGACCAGTACTACCTGGTTGTCGGCAGCCGAGAACAGGCAAACAGCCGCGCCCGGATCCTGCTCTACCGGTCCAGTGACCTCCTGCAGTGGCAGTACTGCGGGCCAATCACCGCGTCGCAGAGCATCGAACTCGAGGGGTCAATGTGGGAGTGTCCGGACCTCTTCCGGCTCAACGGCCAGGACATCCTGGCCTGCTCACCGATGGGGATCCAGCCCCAGCGGCACCGTTTCCTCAACCTGAGTCAGGCCGCCTACTTTGTGGGCCGGCTGGACTATGACCAGGCCCGCTTCGCCCACTACGGCCTCCACCTGTTGGATTACGGACATAACTTCTACGCTCCCCAGTCCTTCCTGACACCGGATGGTCGCCGGATCCAGTTCGGCTGGTTCAGCTCCTTTGACAATCCGCTGCCGGAACAGGCCGATGGTTGGGCCGGGGCGCTGACCCTGCCGCGGGAGCTCGTCATGCACGGCAACCGGTTGGGCGCCATCCCCGCTCAGGAAACAGCCAAGCTCCGCGTTGGTGAGGCTCTTAACACCTCAGCAATTATTCATTCTCCCCACCAACTGCCGGTAGCTGATCCGCAGCACACCGAATGGGACCTGACCTTCGACCTGCCTAACGATTACGACAGCCAGGTCAGCTGGCAACTCGCCAACAATGACCAACTCCTAATCGCCCTCAAGTACGACCAGGCAACCAGTGAGGTTACGGTTCACCAGCACGGCCAGGCCAGCGACCGCTACGCCACGATCGGCCACGTTCATCAGCTCCGGGCCCGGATCTTCGTGGACACCAGTTCCGTTGAGATTTTCATCAACGACGGCGCCGCGACCTTCACCGAACGCTACTACAACGACCAGCAGCCGGTGACGGCCACGGTTGCCGCCAGCCAGCCCGCTGCCATCGCCGCTAAAGCTTACACACTTGACATGAAAGGATAATTGACATGAAAAAGTACAGCTTATTCAAGAACCCCTTTTACCGGTTCGATTCGTTAAACATCCTCCTCTTCTTCACCGCCTGGGGAATCTGGTGGTCATTCTTCCAAATCTGGCTGACCAACACCCTGCACTTCTCCGGTGAACAGGTGGGGACGATCTACTCCTTCAACTCCGCTATCACCCTGGTCCTGATGTTTGTCTACGGGGCCATTCAGGACCGGCTCGGATTAAAGCGTTACCTGCTGATCTTCTGTGCCGTCATGGAAATGCTGCTCGGCCCATTCTTCACCTGGCTCTACGCCCCGCTGCTCCACAGCAACTTCTACCTCGGGACCTTTCTGGGTTCCCTCTACCTGTCGTTCGCCTTCCTGGCCGCCTCACCAACCTTTGAGGCCGTCACGGAGCGGATCAGTCGGCGCTACAAGTTTGAATATGGTCAGGCCCGGTCATGGGGTTCCTTCGGGTACGCGGTTTCCGCCCTGCTCGCCGGCTTTCTCTTCACCATCAACCCTAACCTGGTCTTCTGGCTCTCGTCAGCCATCGCCCTGGTCCTCTTCCTCCTGCTCGTCTTCGTCCACCCCGAAAAGAACCCGAAGATGATCGACCTCTACGAGAACAAGGTTGAGACTGCCAAGGAGAGCTCCACGGCTTCCCTGAAGGAAATCTTCGGGGTCTTCAAGATGAAGGCCCTCTGGCAGATCATCATCTACATCATCTTCTCCTGGACCTTCTACACGGTCTTTGACCAGCAGATGTTCCCCCAGTTCTTCACCCAATTCTTTGCCACCAAGGCCCTTGGTCAACAGATGTACGGGGTCCTGAACTCCGTGGAAGTCTTCCTGGAAGCGATCATGATGGCCTGTGTCCCATGGCTGATGAAGAAGATCGGGGTCCGCAAGACCCTGCTGGTCGGGATCACCATCATGGTTGTCCGGATCGGAGGTTGTGGCCTGGTCACGAACCCGCTCGGCGTTTCCTGCATCAAGCTGCTGCACGCTCCGGAGACGGCCTGCTTCGCCCTCGGCCTCTTCCGTTACTTCACCCTGCACTTTGACACCAAGGTTTCAGCCACCCTCTACATGGTTGGTTACCAGATCGCTGCCCAGGTCGGTCAGATCATCTTCTCAACACCCCTGGGGGACCTGCGTGACCACATCGGTTACAGCCACACCTTCCTGGTTATCTCCGGGATCACGCTGATCTCCGGGATCTACGCCACCTTCATCCTGAAGAAGGATAACGTGGACGTCAATGGTCAACCGCTGAACTAAAACTACATGCTTTAAAAGCCAAAACGGCTGCGGAAAATGTTCGCAGCCGTTTTTTTGTCCTATTCAGCAAGCCTGCCGACAACCGGCAGTCCCTTCAGCACCCGTTTACCATGCGGTGACTTTTTAAGTATAACGTCGGTCAGGTCTTGACCGGCCAGGTTTCCATGGTGACAGCCACCCTGCCAGGCCGGATTAGCGGAGACGTCATAGATCACGCCTTCAACCGCTACGTAGGCTGGTTGGCCAGCTTGGCCATTATACCTTGCCAATTCATCCCTCGTCATTACCTTATCATCCATCATGGTGACCTCCTTAGATTTGTTGATTAAAACATACCACGAACCTGGTATTGGTGTCTAGCAGGGCACCGAATAATTAAGCAAAACTTATTAATCATCCTTGGCGAAAAGCAGGTGGATTCCGCCATCACCCAGCAGCTCCGTCTTAACAACTTTGAAGCGCTGGTTGACGAAGACCTGTCGGGTGTCGAAGGTTCCTTTCTTACTGGTGTCGCCACCGATGTAAGGGGCGATCACCAGGGAGATCTCGTCGACCAGGCCGGCCTTCAGAAAGGCACCGTTAATCAGGGCACCGCCACTCAGGGCCACCTTCTTAATGCCGAAGTACTGCTGCAATTTGACTAACGCCTGGGCAAAGTCAATCTCCGCGTCACCGCAGACCAGGTACGGAATCTGCATGGCCCGCAGGAAGGCCAGGTAGCGCCGGCTGGCGAGTTTGGTGACCACCTCGATCGCCCGGCTCTTCTTGCCGGCATAGTCAAAGTAATTCTTCTCCCAGCCGGCCCGACCGCGCCGGTCGAAGCTGACGTCCCAGGTAGCCGAACTGATGTCCGCCGGTACCCAGTCCTGGTAGTCGATCCCCGTCGGATCATATTGGCTGAGGTCCGGGTGTCCCGGCGCCGCGTACATCACAATCGTGTTGCTGCCGTTGGCGTTGGTGTTACTGATCTTGAAGAGGAGATCGTCGTAGTAGTCGCCAGAGGCCTTGTCCCCCGGGAGGCCATCCCAGTCACCATCAATCTTGCCATCGATCGACTCATACATGTGCACAATTACCTTCGCACGTTCCATCACGCATTCCTCCTTTGACCCCATTTTAAAACAGAAAGGGGCGTGGCAAAACCAGGTCTTGTCACGCCCTCATCATCAACAATCGTGGGTACCGCTATATTCAGTTGAGACGGGTTCCGTGAGGTCAACGATTTCCAGATTCTCCGTCAGGATCCCCTTGGTCGGGCTCATCATCGGCAGGGTGAAGTACTTCGGGTTGAACCGCACCTCCATCTGGTTCTCAAACTGGATGTTGGCGTACGGCTCGCTCTTGATGTAGATGTCACCGATGTTCGATTCGACCTTCTCATCGAAGTCATGCAGGTCCATGCCCTTCTTGACAAAGATCAGCCGGTAGTTGGCGTCCAGGTTGCAGTTGCCGATGGCGGAGAACGGGCCGACCCCATCGTCAAAGTCCAGGACAATCGTCTTGTCGGGACTCAGGTACTTGGCAATCCGCTTCTTGGCGTCATCGGTAAAGGTTAAATGCTTCATAAATCGTAGCCTCCTCGTTAGCTATCAATATCTTCAGTCTACGCGCTTTTGGCAAAAAGCCAACTAATCTGCTCGGCCACCTTCACCGTTCGCGGCGATCCGCTCCCGCAGCAGCTTGAGGAAGAGCTGGGCTACGTTCGGCAGCTGGTGGTCCTTATTCCAGATCAGAATGTTAGCGTCGGTAAGGGCGGGGGCCAGTGGCCGAAAAACCAGGTCCTGGTCATAGAGATTGGCGATCCCATCGTAGGCCAGCGCCATCCCGGCCCCGGCCTTAACCAGCAGCTCGGCGTTGTAGAGCAGGTTGTAGTTGCCGACAAAGTTATACTGGTTGATCAGGTCACCGGCCCAGTCGCGGAAGGTGTCCTGAACCCGCGATTGGACCGACGTCAATAGTGACAGCCCCAGCAGGTCACCGGGGGTGATGACCGGCTTGGCTGCCAGGGGCTCGGTCCTGCGCATCAGGATCCCCCACCGGTTCTGAGCGGGCAGGGTAAGGGAATTATAGTTCAGCAGGTTTTCGTGGCCCATCACCACGCCAAACTCTAGGCTCCCCTGGCCAACCTGCTGGCGGATCGCCGTTGAATCCCCACTCGTCAGGTTGACGCGCACTTCAGGGTAGTAGCGCAGGATCTGGGCCAGGACATCCATCAGCGGCATCAGGGCACTGCTCTCACCGGCGCCGATATCTAGCGTCCCGCTGACCACCGAATTGGACTGAAGATGGTAGGTGGTCTTATCCACCAGGGCCGTGATCTCCTGGGCTCGTTCATACAGGTAGTAGCCCTCCTGGGTCAGCTTGATCTGGCGGTGGCCCCGCTCAAACAGGGTCACCCCGAGGGTCGTCTCCAGTTCCATGATCTGCCGCGACAGGGCCGGCTGGGAGATATGGAGCCGGTGAGCCGCACTGGAGATGTTCCCCTCCCGGACGATTTCGATAAAATAACGCAGTACCCGGATATTCATTGTCCTTCCTCCTTATATAACTTTTTGATATAGATTTACATTTGATATAAGGTATTTCACATTTTAATTCTAGCTTATTACAATAAAATCAACAAATATATATCGAAGGAGGCTTCACCATGACAACAAGCAAAAACCTCAAGCCCGAGCAGGTCGCCAGCATGAACGAAATCATCGAGCACAACCAGGCCCTGCTCCAGGAGCTCAACACCGGCGTCCACTCCCCAGCCGCTATCCGGGCGGCGGTCGCCCAACTGACCCAGCAGACACTAGATCCGTCCGTGGAGATTCGGCTCCCCTTTTACTCCGACTTCGGCCGCAATATTCACATCGGTAAGCGCGTCTTCATTAACAGCGGCGTCACCTTCACCGACCTCGGCGGCATCTACCTGACCGACGATGTCCTGGTCGGCCAGAAGACGGCCGAGAGCCCGGTCAACGCCAAGACTGGCGAGCCCCAACGGCAAGACGCCACGTACAAGCCATTGCTGAAACTGCGCAGCACCTTCCCGACCAACACCCGGGTGCTGAACATCTACGGTGACAAGGAGGACGGCTCCCACTCCGATGGTGACGTCCCCGTCAACTCCGCCAAGTCGCTGAAATACCTGGTCAGCGGCTGCGCCAAGTCTTACCGGGAAGTGGAGATCAAGGGAGCCAATGCCCAGCACAGCACGCTCCATAACAATTCCCAGGTCAACCGGGAACTGATCAACTTCCTGTGGCGGAAATAATCAGTAATTAATTTCAAAGAATAAGCCATCATTTGCAGAAAGCTGTAAATGATGGCTTTTTAGTATCACATTAACCCTTGCTTACCGCTGCCGATTCGACTTAGCAAACTCACTGGTTGGCCCAAGGTAGTTGCTGTTAATCCCGAGCCACTTCTTGTTGATTCGCCGCAGGGTGCCATCCTTTTGCAAGACTCCCAGGGCATAGTTGACCTTCTTGACCAGGGTGGTATCCCCCTTCCGTATCCCAATAGCAACCCGGTCAGCAGGGTATTGGGTGGCGGTGATCAGCTTGTAATTGTTGTTGTGTGCGAGGTGAGTGGCGTAGTAGCCGGCGTAGACCGTCCCCGAAAGTCCCCTGTGTCCGGCCCGCCTGCAGGTCCATAAAGGCATCGGAATTGTCCTGGTAGAGGATCGGCTTCTTGTTCTTGATGATGTCCTTCAGCACCCGTGGATACTTGTTGAGGTCGGTCTGGGCCGTCGAGATCTCCTGGACCCCGAGCGTTTTCCCCCTTCATATCGGCCATCTTGTTGATCCCACTGTCTTTCCGGACAACCAGTGATTGACCGGAAAGCTCATAGACCCGGCTGAAGGCGATCCGCTTGCGCCGGGAAGGAGTGGCCGTGTAGCCATTCCAGATGCAGTCGATGGTTCCGTTCTTCAGCTCCGTCTTCTTCATTGACCAGTCGATTGATTGAAAATATGCCTTAATCCCGAGAACCTTGCAGACGGCCTGTGACAGGTCAACATCATAACCGACCAGCTGCCCATTGCGGCGCCGAAAGTACCGAGATGATGATCGCCTCCCGGTAGCCAATCGCCCGGTAAAGGTTAATCGAGACCGCCGGCACAAAGGCCATCGCCAGGGCATTCATGATCCCGTAGAAGCTCATCATCCCGACAATCACCCCGGCAAAGGCACTGCTGGCGCCGAGTTCCTGCGCGTACCCGTTGATCAAGTGCAGTACATATTGCTGAACATGAAGAAGAAGGAGGCCGCCATGACCAATACAACGTCCTTTGAGTATACCTTCTCTTCATTCTTGTGTTTGATCATTAAATATCATCTTCCATCCGCCATTTATTATAACGCGCGTTTCACGTGGAACACGGCCGCTAGCAGCTAAAAAGAGCTTGTTTCGCCCTAGATAACTGGCTAAAATAAAATCATTATGAGATATTCTTACAAATTCAGTGATGCCATTCACCTGCTCGCCTACCTGGTTGTTTACCGTGATGGAGACCGGTCGAGCAAGGCGATTGCCAATAGTATTGAGGCCAACCCCAGTGCAGTGCGGAAACTGATGGCCGATCTGCGCCAGGCGGGACTGCTGGTCACCCAGACTGGCCGGGCCCAACCCGCTTTGGCCAAGGGTCCCGCAACGATCTCCCTACTGGACATCTACCAAGCCCTGCAGATGGACCACGCCCTCTTGCACGTGGATCCGGCGACCAACCAGCAGGGCCAGGTTGGTGGGGCCATCCAGCCGGTCCTCACCGACTACTACCAGGAAATTCAATCAGCAGCCTTTCAGCGGATGCGGGCGATCACCCTCGCCGACGTTGTTCACAAGATTCAGGTACATAACCAAGCAAAATAACACCATGAAGCACAGCGCCTCATGGTGTTATTTTTGTTTTTCCTTATGCGGGTCAAATGTCCTTGTGCAGCACCCCAGCTGCGCGCGCACGTCTTTCAAGACCCGGGCCAGGTCACCCTTGATTGCCACGCCCTTGTCCTCAATCTGCGCGGGGAGGAACTGGTAGTTCCGGTTGACCATCACGTCGAAGGCCCCCGGCAGGTTGTTCGTCAGGGCCCAGAACGGTTCCTGGATGAACATCGGCGTCATCCGGCCGACACCCAGTTCCAGGAACAGGACGTGCTTATCATGAAGGTGTTTCTCAATGTCATCGGAGATCTTCTGGTACTGCTCCTGGTAACGGCTCCCCTCCAGGAAGTTCCCGTAACCCGGGACCCACGGGAAGGCTTCGGCTCCGCAGTGCGGACAGCGGGGGATCATCTCGTCCGGGATGACGATCGTGTCGTGCTCCTCCAGGTAATCATACAGCTCATCGATCTTCTTGGTAGCGTCCCAGACCGCATCCGTGCACTGCTGGCTGCACTGGAAGAAGCGGTGGTCGCCCTGAATCTGGGCCACCTTCTCCTCAGGGAAAACCTTGATCGCCTGGGTGTCCTGGTTCGTTGTCAGGATGAAGTAATCCTTATCGCGCAGGATTGCCCGCAGGTCCTTGTACGGTTCTCGAACGGGCGCGTGCAGGGTCGTGTGCAGGAAGGTAGCTAAATAGCCCCAGAACTCCCCGCGACTGCTCCACCGGTAGCCCATGCCGGCAAACGCCCCCTTGGGTCATAGAAGCGGCGGAACGCCTTTTTATAGGGCGGGGTGGCCGCATAGTAGAAATCTCCACCACCGGCTGCCGACAGTCCCGAGGCCCCGCCGACGATCACGTGGTCCGCCAGCTTAACCCGGTCGGCAAACGTCTCGATCTGCTGTTCATAGGGCAGCGGCTTCTTATCCGTCAGCTTGACCGGGGTGCCCCCGTTGGCATAGACGCCATAGTACTGGGAATAGTTCATCTGAGTTTGGATAACGAGTTGTTCATATAGTGATTGCGCCATCTCTTAATTTTCCTTTACTAGTTGGGCTAGGGTCTGCGTCAGGTCACCAGCCAGGGCCACCGTCTGGTCCTTGATCGCTGGGCGGACATTGATCTCCTGCGGCAGGTTCAGTGTAATGTAGCGCCAGTGCGGGTGGGCCTCCACCATCTGCATCAGCGGCGCCTTGATCAGCTGGTTGTTAGCCCCGATGCCGAGTTCCAACTGGACGAGCTGTCGGTCGGCACACTTGCGGATGAAGTCCTGGCAGGCCTGCTGCTGAGCCTCCCACTCGGGGCTCTGCATCTTCAGGTTGAAAAAGTCGCCCTCGACCTCCCAGATTTTCTGGGGAGCAAAGCCGTTTTGCTGAAAGTGCTGGTCAGCATTAGAGGTCACCACGAAGTAATCCTTGTCGGCCAGTAGTTGCTTCAGCTGGCGGATAAACCGTTGGTGGGCCGGCGCCGGCAACATTGCTTGGACCCCTGAAGGATGCTGGTAATCCCGTATTGGCGGGTGAAGTCACCGAAGTAGCACTTGAAGGCCGCATTGTTGGCGAAAATGTTATAACCCTCGCTGATGGATAGGCCGTTGCTGGCACTGATGAGCACCGCATCAGCTGTCCGCAACAATTGTTGGGCTTCTTGAATCTCGGTCATTTTTCTTCCTCCTAAACACTGTGCACATTTATGGACGATGTGTTGTGAACTTTGTAAAATCAGGGTAGTGCAAAGCATAAAAAAAGAGAAGTACACAACTGGAAAGTTGTCCACTTCTCAACAAATTTCAGAAAGTGTCGTGATTTTTTGTCAACTAATAGTTTGCAAACCAGAAAGACGGACCGGCGAACCACCTACACCATCAACCTGATCAAGGACTGCTTCTTAGAGCTGATCCAGAAGCTGCCCTACTCCCAGATCACCGTCACCAGGCTGTGCCGGACGGCGGACCTGAGCCGGTCGACCTTCTACCTGCACTTCGACTCCATCACCGACGTCCTGAACGCGGTGCTCGATGACGCCCTGCTGGCCATCCCCAAAAGCCATTTTTCAGATGACAGCCAGGACCTGAGCATCGACTACCTGAAGAAGAACGAGTCGCTGATCCCGGCCTGCCAGCGGGTCGGCAGCTCCAGCAAGTACCGGAAGCTGCTCCTCGACCCGGACCTCAGCGAATACATTGTCGGCCGCATCATGGCCCACGAACGCAACAAGGTCGTCCCGTCGATCCAGCGGAAGACCGGACTCTCCACCCGGGATGCCGAGACCCTCTTCCTCTACATCCTGCACGGCTCCTTTGCGGTCAACCGGGCTAACCACTTTCAGAAGAACGACGAGTGGTACCACCAGGTGCAGCTCCTCAATGCGTTCACCATGGGCGGCTACGAGTCACTTCGGCACTAGGCTACATCTCCATCCCCATCTTCTTGTAGGAATCCATGCCGCCGAGCCAGAGCTGGTCCAGCGGGACGTGCCGCTCCTCAGCGAAGGCCTTCATCAGGGTCATGTGGTCCATCAGGTGGTACTTCTTGTTGGGATCAGCCGGGTCAACGACCTGCAGCTGGGCCATCATCCCGCCGTCCTCGTGCTCAATGATGTGGCAGTGGTACATGAAGACACCGACCACGTTGAACCAGACCTTGATCCGGACATGCTCGCCAGGGTTGACCGCCACAGTGTCCTTCAGGCCGAGCTCATTCGGATACGGGGCGTGACCGTTGCGGGAAATGACCTCAAACGCGGTCCCGTGCATGTGATAGGGGTGAATCATCCCCGGCGCCGGGTTGGTGTTCTCGATGTCCCAGATCTGAACCTTGTGCAGTGGCATCTTGTAGTCAATCCGATCCATCTTGAACTTCTTCCCGTTCATCGCCACGGCCTCGTCCATCCCGTCCAAGGTGACGTGGTGCACCGGCAGGTCCGGGTCCGCCGCTGGATCAGGAGTTTCAAATAGGTCCTGGGGAATCGTGGTGTGGTCCGGCTGGAACTCGTGAATGCGGAAGCGGACCAGTGGGACATCGTCGGAATACAGGGTAACTACATCACCGGGCTGGTACTTGCCGAAGTCCACCACAATCTCCTGCCGTTCGGCGCAGGTGATCAAGAGCTTCGTCATCTTGACCGGGTGCGGCAGCAGGCTCAAGTCCCCGGCAATCTGGGTAAACTCCAGGTCATCGCTGAAGTGAAGCCGGAACTCCCGCCGGTTGGCCCCGTCGAGGAAGCGTAGGCGGACCTTCTGGGTCGTGACGTCAAAGTAGGGGTTGATCGTCCCGTTGATCATCGGTGTCGGCCCCGCGACCCCGTCCGGATCGTAGTCGGCGCGGTAGTCCCACTGGTTATCCTCGTGGAAACGCCGGTCTTGCAGGATGATCGGAATATCATCAACCCCGTAGTTCCGTGGCAGGGGTAGAGCAGCCTCGTGCTCGTCCTGGACGATGGCACCGCCGGCTAGACCATGCCAGACCTGCTCCCCGGTTGACGGACACGGGTGGGCGTGGAGCCATACGAAGGCTGCGGGCTGGTTGATCTTGAAGGTGACATCCCGACTCTCACCCGGGTAGACCGGGGCGTGGCAGCCGCCGTCCTCAATCGGTCCGGGGATGGCGAGTCCGTGCCAGTGGAAAGTCGTGACCTCTGGCAGGTGGTTGACCAGGTGAACGTGGATGGTCTTACCCAGCTTGAAGACCACCGTCTTGCCCAGCAGTGGGCCATTGTAGCCCCAGGTCTTAGTCTTCTTACCCGGCAGGAGTTGAACCTCCCCCGTCTGTGCCACGATCGTGTAGTACATATCCGTAGCCGTCTCCTTATCCGGCTTCAATAGGTCCGGAATATTCAACGGCCGCTGCTTGGTCTGCGGTTCCTCCAGCGGGACGTAGCCGGCGTCGTGATAATCGTAGGCCGCCTCATCATAAAAGTAGTTATTGATAACTTCTTCTGCCATTACGCTTCCTCCTTCAAATAAATAAAGGCCGCACCAAAAAATTGCCCCGGCACCGCCTTGGTTAATTTATTGCAATGAATCCCATGCCGTCAGTTCAACCGCCTTGGATGCGGCCAGCTTCTTGAGATCGTCATCGAGGTACTTCTTGTTGATTACGGCTTCGTAGGTGTATTCCTTGAACCAGTCTTCGGTCATGACAAAGTAACCATTGTCACCGTTGTCCTTGCCCCAGCTGTTCTCGATCTTCCAGCGGGTTGGTTCGTCGTTGACCAGGTCAAAGCCAGTCAGGGTCATGGCATGGGAAACCATGGCCTGCTTAGATTCCAGCCGGTCCTTCTTGTCCATCACAAAGTCCACGTCGAGCAATTCGGCCCGCCGGAAGAGCTTGGCATCCATCAGACCCCGCTTCCGGTCCATCTGCTGCAAGACATCGTTGCCGACCCAAACGGTCTCACCGGCCTTGAGCTGCTTCATGGCTGCTTCCTGCAGGTACTTGAATGGGACGTTGACGAACTTGATTGGAATCCCCCCGACAACACTATCCTGGGTTGGCATTGCGTAGACCTTGTTGTACTTGTGGTCTGGAGCGTTCGTAACGACAACGTAGTCATTCAGGTTGGTATCGAAGTACTCCCGGTAAAACTTCAGTGGGGTCAGGCCCAGGACCTGGTGGAATTTCTTGTCGTCATCCCGGTATTCCAGGTCAAACTTCGTCGGCGGTTCACCGAAGGAGTAAGCGGCGACCTTGTAGACGTCGGCCATCATCCGCTCCTGGGCCTTGCTGAGTTCGTCCTCATCGACACCGTCGTTGACCATTCGCCGCAGTTCCAATGCATCCTTACGCATCAGGTAGTTCATGACCTCGGCCACGTCGCTGGTGTCCTTGGTGTTGTGGGTGTCGGGCATGACGTATTCTGGCACTACCCCGTATTTCTCAATGATGGAAGCGGCGTTGGCCCACTGTCCACCATCGTTCAGGGCAAAGCTGAGGTAGAAGTCCACGGTCCGGTCGTGGAGCGGCTTCTTGGCCGTCTCAATGATCTTTTGAAAGTACATATTTGCCCGTTCGATCCGGTCCCAGAAGAACAGGTAGTTCTGGGAGAGCTCGAAGTCCTTGAAGTTGTACTTCGTTGCAAACTTGTGCCGAAGCGTGTTCAGGGTCGCGAATGACCAGCAACGCCCACTGTGCCGCTGGTTGGATGGCTTCCCCGTCTTGATCTCGTAGGAGAAGGCCCGGTGGAGGCGTTGGCTCGCCGCCGGATCCTCACTGGCGTTCTTGATCCCGTTCTTCTGGATGGCCCGGGCGATCACGTCCGCGTCCCGCCGGGAATGGAATTCCTTTTGATACTGTTCAACCATCTTATCTGTTAAGTGGCGTTCTTCTGTCATCGAATATCCCTTCTTTGATAAAAATCCGTTATCATGACTATTACACTATCAATCATAACTCACTTTACGAAATTGCGTCGGCAAAAGTACTTTTTCTTTCTTGCTTATCATTGGTAAGTTAAAATGAGGGAGGAATTTCAAATGAGTAAAGTATTTATTGTCGGCGGTTCTGGCCGAGTCGCAACCGAGCTGATCAAGGATCTTGTCGCTGCCGGTAATGAGGTGGTAGCTGGTGCCCGCCATCCTGATAAGATCGTCAAGCTAAACGGGGTTACCCCGGTCGCCCTCGACCTGCACGGGGACGTTGCGAAGATTGCCAGTCTGATGGCCGGTAGCAACGCCGTTTACTTCGTGGCCGGATCCCGGGGCAAGGACCTCCTCCAGACCGATGCCATGGGTGCGGTCAAGACCATGCAGGCCGCCAGCCGGGCTGGGATCAAACGCTACATCATGTTGAGTTCGATGTACGCCCTGGAACCAGAGAAGTGGGCGGACTACCCGGCCCTGGCTAGCATCACCGACTACAACATTGCTAAGTTCTTCGCTGATAACTACCTGATTAAGAGCACCGACCTGGATTACACGATTATCCAGCCCGCGGTCCTGACTGAGGAAGCGGGTACTGGGAAGGTCAACTTTGGCCCAGGTGATGAAACCACTAACCCAATTCCTGACGTTGCCCAAGTCCTGGCAAATGTTCTGAATGCCGACAACACCATCGGCAAAGTCATCATGATGCGCACCGGTGACACTCCTATTAAGGATGCAATCAAAGCATTGTAAATCATAACCACCCGTAAAACGGGTGGTTTGCACAGCGGCTATAAGCCGCAAAGATAAGCCAGCGTCTCAAGGCGCTGGCTTTTCCTTCGTCCAAGCCAAAATGCTCTGACTATTTCACTACTGCTTTAAGCAGTGTTGTTATTACTTCACCTACCCTTAAAAGGGTCGGAATACTCAACCGTTGTTAGTTTATCTACTACCTGGTCATGTTTTTCTTGATCTCGAATGTACTTCCGAATTGTGGACTCATTCAAGCCTACTGTACTAACGTAATAGCCTTCTGCCCAAAAATGTCGATTGCCGAACTTATATTTTAAGTTAGCGTGGTGATCAAACATCATCAATGAGCTTTTCCCTTTCAAATATCCCATAAATTGCGATACGCTCAACTTTGGTGGAATGCTTAACAACAGATGTACGTGATCCGGCATCATAATATGCCCTTCAATGATCTTTACACCTTTATATTGACATAACAGCCTAATGTAATCTTGTAAATCTCGTCGATATTGATTATAAATTATTTTCCGTCTATACTTTGGAATGAATACGATGTGGTACTTACATAGCTACTTTGTATGGGCTAAACTATTTAACTTATTAGCCATATTTAAATAACCTCTTTTCCCTTATTAATTTTGGCTTGAACACCTATATTTTAAGGTAAAAGAGGTTTTTATTTATATAATATTTGTCGCCCACCCGCAAAGCAGGTGGTTTTTTGTTTCGCACACTCGCTTCGCTCGCGTACTCAACCAGGCCTAAAGGCACTAATAAAAAAGGCGGCCATGGCCGTCTTTTTTGTGTCCGCTTGACATTGTAATCATGAAATCGGTTACAATAATCCTTAACAGTAACGAAGGGAGAATCTCAAGATGGGACTTCATGATCAACAAATTTACAACCCCGATGACCCGAAAATTCTGCAGGTACAGAAACAAGCACAGTTGAAAATGTACGAATACAACCAAACCTTACCGACCGAGGACGCCAAACGGCAACGACTGATGAAAGAGATGCTGGGCAAGGTTGGCACGGGTTGCTATTTCGAGCCACCGTTCCACGCCAACTTTGGTGGGAAGCACGTAATGCTCGGTGACCACGTTTACGCTAACTTCAACCTAACCGTAGTTGATGACACCTACATTTATATCGGCGACCACACCATGATCGGACCTAACGTCACCCTGGCCTCCGCCGGTCACCCGGTTATGCCGGAACTACGTGAGAAGGGGTACCAATTTAACTTGCCGATCTACATCGGGAAAAACTGCTGGCTTGGGGCCGGAGTGATCGTCGTTCCTGGAGTCACAATCGGTGATAACACCGTCGTTGGGGCCGGGGCCGTCGTCACCAAGGACCTTCCTGCTAATGTGGTGGCCGTCGGAGTGCCCGCCAAGGTCATCCGGCACATCGGCGATCATGACCGTAAGTACTACCATGGTCAGATGCAGATTGATCCTAAGTTACTCTCGTAATGCCAAATTTAATAAAGCTATCAGTGCAAACATTGGTGATTATTGCACTGATAACTTTTCTTTTTTAATGATGTTTGGCCGGAAATCCCGTGACTTTAGTCATGGGATGGATAGGCCCCTTTAGCGCCCGTTAGGGCG
>NZ_CANCWK010000024.1:0-24154 GCF_947381495.1 Limosilactobacillus galli
ACGCCCTAACGGGCGCTAAAGGGGCCTATCCATCCCATGACTAAAGTCACGGGATTTCCGGCCAAACATCATTAAATGGGAAACATCACTATCAAAAACCTCACCTTCGCCTATCCTGGCCAAGCCCCGCTTTTTGACCGCTGTCAGCTCAGCATTGATGGCAGTTGGAAGCTCGGCCTCCTGGGGCGCAACGGGCGGGGAAAGACAACCCTGATGAAAATTTTGCTTGATCAGTGTGAATTCCAGGGGCAGGTACAGAGCAGCCTGCCATTCGCCTACTTTCCTCAACCGATTGCTGACCCCGACGCCCTTGCCTGGGAAGCTCTTAGTAAGGGCAATCCCCAACTGGAGCAGTGGCAGGTCGAACGGGAACTCCGCTTGATGGCTGTCGACCCGGTCATTCTCTGGCAAACTTTTGCCACCCTGAGCGGCGGCGAACAGACCAAGCTCCTGCTAGCGGCCCTCTTTACCCAGCCCGGGAGCTTTCCCCTGCTGGACGAGCCCACTAACCATCTTGACCAGCGGGGACGGCGACAGGTCGCTGACTACCTGCAAAATAAGCACCAGGGATTTATCATCACTAGTCATAACCAGGATTTTCTCGACCGGGTAATTGACCACACCCTGGTAATCGAGCGCCACCAACTGGTCCTGGAGCGGGGTAACTACTCGACTTACTTTGCCCAGAAAAGCCGGCGCGACCAGCAGGCCATCAGTCAAAACGAGCAACTACATGCCGACATCAAGCGGCTCCGATCTGCCAAGCAGCAGCGCCTCCAGTGGGCCCAGCGTGCTGAACACGAAAAACAAAACAACGCCCACGCCGATAAAGGCTTCATCGGGGCCAAGATGATGAAGAAGTCGCTGACGATGACCCGGCGGCTCGATCAAGCAGCCAGTGACAAGGAGGGGGTGCTTCAGGAGGTTGAGGAGGTCGCGCCCCTGACCATCACCCAGCTCCCCAGCACACACCCTACACTATTGGAACTGGATCAGGTGGGCTTAACGGTTAGCGGCCGCCAACTGTTTGATAACCTCAGTTTCAAGGTTGCCCCTCATGACTGTGTCCTGCTCACCGGGGATAACGGCAGCGGCAAGTCGAGCCTCATCAAGGCCATCATGGGCCAGCCCGTCGATCAGGTCACCGGAGCCATCCGCCTTGCCCATGGGACCAAGGTCAGCCTGGTCCGCCAGCAATACACTGACCAGCATGGCAGCCTCACTGCCTTTGCCCAGCGTAACCACCTTCCCGTTGACCAGCTGCTGAACATGCTGCGGAAACTCGGGATGGAACGAGCCAGTTTCACCACGCCGATCGATCAGATGAGCATGGGCCAGCAAAAGAAGGTGGAACTCACCCGGTCGCTTTTGACTCCCGCCCAACTCTACATCTGGGACGAGCCACTCAACTACCTCGATACGTACAACCAGGAGCAGTTGGTCCAACTGATCAAGCAGGAGTGTCCCGCCATGCTAATTATCGAACACGACCAGCATTTTATTGACGAAGTAGCGACAAAACGCGTTACAATTTAGTTAATCTATCACAAAGAAGGCAAATAACATGTGGCAAAGACGGCCATTTGATGACTTATCAACAATGAAACTATTTGAAATTTACAAACTGCGGGATGAGGTTTTCACCGTCGAACAAAAACGGATCCACAACGATATTGACGACAATGACCTCAAGGCAATCCATGTCTACGATGAACTGGATGGGCAGATTGCCGCCTATGCCCGGGTCTTTTTGAAGCAGCCCGGCCTGGTAACCTTTGGCCGGGTCGTCACCGCGCCCAACTTCCGCGGTAAGGGCCTGGGAAATGAGCTCCTTCCTCAGATCATGGACACCATCCGTAACTATTTCCCGGGAAATAAGATTGAGATCGATGCCCAGGTTCAGGTAGAAGGTTATTATCAAAAGTTTGGTTTCCACAGTGAGGGTGAACCCTACATCCATGCCTCAACTCCTCATATCAAGATGGTTCACGAGGCCCTTTAAATAAAAAAGCGCCAGCCGCAGCCAGCGCCTAAATTCAGCAATATTATTTCGTCATCTTGCGAATCAGAGCTTAATTGATTTTTTATGTGCTTTTTAGGTACAATAAGAATGATCAGGAACCAGTGTCCCACTTAAACCTCCCATCTTGCGTAGTTTAAGTGGGAGCTACCCACTCGGTGCGCAAATCGATGCTGAGGTAGCTCCTCGGCCCGCGCCGGCAGGTCATCTGAAAAGATGTCCTTTTTGTTTTTAAAGGAGCGTATTGGAAGCCAACCCCGACTTCCGGTACGCTCCTTCTTATCTTATTCAATTACTTCCGCAAACCATTCCAGGAATAATGGGAACCACCGACTCATATGGCGGTCGACCCGGTTCCGGTTGACAATTCCCGTATATTTGTTAGCCAGCGCAATCCCGTGGTTACCAGTGCCAAATTCATGTAGTTCAAACGGTACCCCATGCTGAGCCAGCATCATTGCATAGGCGTTGACGTGGTCCAGGTAAGGGGTCAGGTCATCGTTGACCGATCCCCAGATGAAGGTTGCCGGAGTCTGGCCCGTCACCAGCTGGCTAACGTCCTCAGTCTTGACCCCCATCCGGTCGTCAATGGTTGGCTTGATCACCGGATAGCCCAGGGCGGCAAATTTAGCCTTGGTGGCAAGCTGGTTACTGTAGGCGGCCGCCAGCTGGCCACCGGCAGAGAAGCCAATAACCCCCAAATGGTCAGGGTTAACGTCCAGTTCCGCAGCATGCTCAACGATATAATCAAAGGCCTGGGCAACCGCCATCTTAGCAGACTGGTAGTCCCGATATTCTAACACTGGGTAGCGAACCACGAAGGCTTGGAAGGCGTGGGTAGCAAAGGTGATCGCAACCCGTTCAGAGTCCCGCTCCTTGATCTGCTGGTAGCTACCTCCCGGAATGATCACCACCGCCGGCAGGGCCACATCGCTCGCACTGTGGTAGATGTCCAGTGATGAATGCGGCTGGTTTAGTTGTACGTTGCTAATCTGCATATTCTGATCCCCCTCATTGAAATCCTAACCACCATTTTAACCCCGCCCCATATAAAATGCAGGCTGGAAAGGGATTACATGCTAAATTTTGCCAATTTACCCTTGTTTCTGTAAGAATCTCTGGTACAGTTAGACAGGTATTGTCACTTTTTGAGGGAGTAATGGAAAACAATGTCAATTATGAAAACTAAGTCATTTTGGCTGGCAACCATTATGACACTTATCTGTTCGGTTGCGGGAATCCTGCTGGCTAAGCTGCCCTACGTCAACCTGATTGGGGCCCTAGTCCTGGCACTCCTGCTGGGGATCGCCATGCAGCTGGCACCAGACGGTCTGCGGACAGAGGCCAAGGCCGGCGTCGGCTTCATCTCGAACAAGTTCCTTCGTTTGGGGATCATCCTGCTCGGTTTCCGGTTGAACCTGGAGCAGCTTGCTGACTTCGGAGTTAAGACGATCCTGGTGGCCATCGTGGCCGTTACTGGGACCATCGTCTTGACCTACTACCTCAAGTCGCAAGTTTGGGGCCAGCGCTGAACTGGCAATCCTCAGTGCATGTGGTTGTGGGGTCTGCGGGGCGACCGCCGTCATGGGGGTCTCACCACAGCTGGAAACCAACGACGAAGAACGCAAGCGGGAAGATGAGGTCCTGGCCGTTGCCGTCGTCTGTGTGATGGGAACGGTCTTCACCCTGATTGAGATCGGGATCAAGCCGCTCCTCCACCTGACCGACCCGCAATTTGGGATCGTCGCCGGGGGTTCACTTCATGAAATCGCCCACGCCGTTGCGGCCGGGGGTGCCTTTGGCGAGAGCAGCCTGAGCAACGCCCTGATTATGAAGCTGTCGCGGGTGCTCCTGCTTGCACCAGTGCCCTAATCGTCGGTTACTGGTACCAGCACCGCTTGGTTGAAGAAAGTGTCGAGGAACACACCGCAGCACCCAAGAAGCTGCCAATCCCATGGTTCCTCGGGGGCTTCATCCTCACCAGTATTCTGGGAACCTTCCTGCCATTCTCCGCAGCAGCCCTGGATGTTCTGGCCCAAGCCGCTTACGTGTTCTTGGGAATGGCCATGGCCGCCCCTGGTCTGTCGGTTAACTTCCGGGTGATCTTCAAGCGCGGTGGCGCGGTCTTCGGTGCCGCTGCCATCAGTTCCACCTGCCTGTTAGTCTTCATGATTATCATGAGTAAATTATTCTTCTAAAGAAAAAGCAAGATAGTGGTTATTCAATCACTGTCTTGCTTTTTTATTACTAAATTTTCTCTAGCGGAACCTTCTTCGTTGGGGCCGGGTACTCGCGGTCAATCATCGCCAGCTCCTCGTCTGTCAGCTTAATGTTCATCGCTGCAATGTTGCCCTTCACGTGGTCGACCGTCGCTGCCTTGGGCAGGGTCACTAGGTTATTGTTCCGGGTGATCCAGGCCAGCATCACTGGATACGGTTCGGTATTATGTGCTGCCGCAATGTCGCGCAGAACCTTGGTCGGATGCAGGTAGTTCCAGCCCACCGCGTGGAATGGTGAGTAGCCCAGGAAACCAATCTGGTGTTCGGCCTGCCATGGCAGGAGGTCATACTCGACACCCCGGCTGGTCAGGTTATAGAGATCCTCGTTGGCAAAGACCTGGTCGCCATTTGGCACCTTGAGCAGGTCCTCCATGTCCTTGACATCGAAGTTTGAAACACCCCAGTGGCGGATCAGTCCCTCCTGCTTAAGCTGTTCCAGACCGGCGACCGCCTGAGTTAAGTCGGCATTGCCCCGCCAGTGGAGCAAGTAGAGGTCTAAATAGTCGGTTCCCAGCCGCTTCAGGCTGCCCTCCAGGCTCCGGCGTTCCTGCTCAGGGGTAGCGTGACTTGGCAGAACCTTGGAGACCAGGAAGACCTTTTGCCGGTCAATGTCGGTCATCGCCCACTTGATCAGCTCCTCGCTTCCCGGGTAACTCTCCGCGGTATCGACCACGTTAATCCCGTGCTCCAAACCATAATGAATGGCCTGAACCTCGTCGATCGGACGCCGACCGAGGTCCGCTCCGCCAATTCCAATCTGACTCAGGCGTTCACCATCAATTGTTAGATACTTCATCTTAATTACCTCCTCTGCCGGAAATGCCGGGCAACAATCATCTTAGTTGTGGTCCAGGGGCCGCCCCACCAGCCATTAAAGCCGGTGTTGACCACCCGAATATCATCGAAGCCTAGATTAGCTAACATCTGCTGGTACTCATCAACGTGCGCAAAATCCACGATCGCCATGGTTCCATTGGCCTTCAGGACCCGGGCCGCTTCCTGAACTGCCCGGTTGTGTTTGATGGCGGGACTGATGTTATGAAAGGCCAGGTCAACCAGGACTTTATCAAAACTGCGGTCCGGAAAATTCATGTTGAAGACGTCGGTATCCACCAATTGGACCCGGTCGGCTACCATGGCGGCGTTGATCCGGGCCTGCACAGCTTGTTGATCCTGGTGCCAGTCACCGGTTCCGGTTACCTTGGCCGGCGCCTGCAGGTTCTTCGCCAGCAAAAGCAGGTCGTTCAAACGGCCGGCACTAAGGTCCAACACCCGGTCATGGTCGCCAAACTCCATCCGGTCCACCAGCGCCTGCCAAATTTTCAAGTGGCCCTGAGTCAGGGTATGAAGCAGGATCAGTGTCCAGGCTAGCAGCAGGACCAGCCAAATCAAGTTCCAGTACTGGTGACTGACGAAGGTCCCAAGCAAGCCAAATACAATCACCAAGAAGGCCACCGCTAAGATGGTCACAACATTAATTCCCCGTAGTTTCATTCTCTCTTCCCCTAATTAACAATATCGTTGAGTTTCTGAATATCTGTAAGCTGGCCAACCACGGTCACCTTATCGTGGAGTTGGATGACATCGTTGGCCTGGGGCATCTGATTGACCTGGTCATCAGCCCCGACAATGATGATGACGTTGACGTGGTACTTGTTGCGAAAGTCGAGCTCATCCAAGGTCTTGCCTGCGAACTTAGGATTATCGATGCTGACCTCAGCCAGGGTCGTTTCCTTGCTCAGAGTAACATAGTCGACCACGCTGGGGTTGAGCTGCTGAAAGATCAACCGCTGGGCCAGGTCGTGCTCGGGCCGGACAACTCGGTCGGCGCCGACCCGTTCCAGGACCCGGGTGTGGTTGGCATTCTCCGCCCGGCACGTCACGTCAGTTGCCCCGAGGTCCTTAGCAATCAGGGTTGCCATGATGCTGGCCTCGATGTTCTGCCCGATTGAAATATAGACATGGTCGAAGCTGCCAATGTCGAGTTCCCGCAAGGCATCCTCGTCCTGAGCGTCTGCCACGACAGCCCGCATGACCGAGTTGGCCAGCTCGTTGATCACATCTTCATTGATATCAATCGCCAGGACCTCCTGACCGGCACGAACCAGGGACTCACAGATGGAGGCCCCGAATTGTCCAATCCCGATCACGGCGTAGCTTTCCTTTTTAGCCAATTAAAACACTCTCCTCTGGATAATGGTAACTCTTCGTCTTCGGCTGGGCGTTAAAGATCGAGAACATCACTGTGTAGATGCCGACCCGCCCGATGAACATCAGGACCATAATGATGACCTGACCAACAAAGTTCAGCTGCGGAGTGATCCCCAGCGAGATCCCGGTCGTCCCGAATGCTGCCACCGCCTCAAAGGTGACGTAGGACAGGGAATCATGTTTGGGCAGGGCCTGAGTTTCAACCAACAGTAAGATGGATGTCAACAGGATCACTAGGGCCACAAACATCAGGGTCAGGGCCCGGTAGATGTTTTCCCGGGTGAAGCGCCGATGGGCAAATTCAGTATCCTTTTGCCCCCGTAGCGTGGCGATACTCTGGATGGCCAGCAGACCGACCGTGGTGGTTTTGACCCCACCGGCCGTTGACCCCGGCGTCCCCCCGATGAACATCAGGATAATCGTAAAGCTCAGCCCCGCCGCACTCAGTTTATTGTACGGGAAGGTGATCAGTCCGGCCGTTCGCGGCGTCACTGCCATGAAAACTGTATTTAACAGCCGCTTAGGGGCCGACATGGTACTGCTGAGCTGGGCCAGATTGTGTTCAGTCATCAGGTAAACCAGGAAAGACAGGATAAACAGCACCACTCCCGTCCGCAACGCTAACTGGGTGTGCAGGGACAAGTGGTGGTACTTATGGTAGCCCAGGATATCCTTCCAGACCAGGAAACCAAAAGACCCCGCCACGATCAGGACCATCAGCATGCAGAGCATGTACGGGTCGTTAGCATAGTTCTCCATGCTGTTACCGAACAGGTCAAAGCCGGCGTTACAGAAGGCCGAGATCGCATGGAAGATGCTGTACCAGATTCCCTTCTTCAACCCGTAACGCGGGTAGAAGTCAAAGAACAAGAAGACAGCCCCGACCAGCTGAATCAGGATCGACAGCCGAATAATCAGGTAGACCACACTCAGTTGCGAAAGGTGGTCAAGATTTAGCGCTTCTTGGGTCAAAAGCCGGGTTGACATCCGCATCCGTCGCCGGATCATCAGTGACATCATGACAGCAAAGGTCATGAAGCCCAGGCCGCCGACCTCCATCAGAATGGCAATCACCACCTGGCCAAAGGGGGTCCAGTGTTCGGCCGTGCTTACCAGGGTCAGCCCGGTCACACAGGTGGCACTGGTCGAAGTAAAAAAGGCCGTCATGAAGCTGGTATGCAGGCCCGGCCGCGTCGCAATCGGCATCAAAAGGAAGATGGTCCCCAAGATGATCATTATCAGGAAGCCAAATGTTAGAATTTTGGGAAACGAATATCTTCGCCCATTAATTTCAATCATAATTTCACCCACACTTCTTAGTCATCATCATTATAAGCGTTTTGGTCCATAATTACTCCCCTTCCCGGTGACAAATTGACACCCGGAAGCGCTTACCATACAATTAAGTTGTTAGTTGTTGTGTCATCATAGAAAGGGGCAATTCCTAATGTATTATTCTAACGGAAACTATGAAGCCTTTGCCCGGCCGCGCAAGCCAGCGGGGGCCGATAAGAAGCATGCCTACATCATCGGTGCCGGGCTGGCGGGCCTGTCCGCCGCGGTCTTCTTAGTCCGTGATGGTCAGGTTCCCGGCGACCAGATCCACATCTTGGAAGAACTGCCAATCGCTGGTGGTTCCCTCGATGGTCAGGAGCGGCCGGATGTCGGCTTTGTGACCCGGGGTGGCCGGGAGATGGAAAACCACTTCGAGTGTATGTGGGACATGTACCGGTCCATCCCTTCCCTGGAGATCCCCGGTGCCTCCTACCTAGACGAATACTACTGGCTCGACAAGGATGACCCGAACAGTTCCAACTGCCGGCTGACCTACAACCGTGGTAACGAGGTCCCATCAGATGGGAAATACCTCCTGTCGAAGAAGTCCATCAAGGAACTCACCAAGTTGGTGCTGACTCCTGAAGACCAGCTTGGGGACAAGACAATTGGTGACTACTTCTCCGCTGACTTCTTCGAAAGCAATTTCTGGACGTACTGGTCCACCATGTTTGCCTTCGAAAAGTGGCACTCCTTAGCCGAGATGCGGCGCTACATGATGCGGTTCATCCACCACATCGATGGTCTGCCGGACTTCACCGCTTTGAAGTTCAACAAGTACAACCAGTACGAATCCATGACGAAACCGTTGCTGGCCTACCTCAAGGACCACGGCGTTCACTTCGACTACGACACCCAGGTGGAAAACGTCCTGGTCGACACCAAGGACGGCGAGAAGCACGCTAAGCGGATCATCATGACCCAGAATGGCAAGCATAAGGAGATCGAGTTGACCGATGACGACCTGGTCTTCGTCACCAACGGTTCCATCACCGAAAGCTCCACGTATGGCAGTCATCATGAGGCTGCCAAGCCAACCCGGGCCCTTGGCGGCAGCTGGAAGCTCTGGGAAAACATTGCCAAGCAGTCACCAGCCTTTGGTCACCCTGACGTCTTCTGCAAGAACCTGCCAGAACGGTCCTGGTTCATCTCAGCAACCGCCACTGTCAAGAATCCGCAAGTGGAACCATACATTGAACGGCTGACCAAGCGGGACCTTCACGACGGCAAGGTCAACACCGGTGGAATCATCACCGTCACCGACTCCAACTGGATGCTTTCCTGGACGATCCACCGTCAGCCGCACTTCAAGAAGCAGAAGCCAAACGAAACGATCGTCTGGATCTACGGCCTCTACTCTGATACCAAGGGGAACTACATCAAGAAACGGATCGTCGATTGTACCGGTGAGGAGATCACCAAGGAATGGCTCTACCACCTCGGCGTCCCAACGGCCCTGATCGACAAGCTGGCTGACGAATCCTCGATCAACACCGTGCCTGTCTACATGCCGTTTGTCACTTCTTACTTCATGCCACGGGTTAAAGGTGACCGGCCGGCGGTTGTGCCAACGGGATCGGCCAACCTGGCCTTCATCGGCAACTTTGCTGAGTCGCCAAGCCGGGACACTGTCTTCACCACTGAATACTCGGTCCGGACGGCCATGGAAGCTGTCTACACCCTGCTGGACGTTAACCGGGGTGTTCCCGAGGTCTTCAACTCCATCTACGATATCCGGGATCTGATGCGGGCCATGTACTACATGAACGACAAGAAGCCGCTCCAAGACATTGACCTCCCAATTCCAAAGATGATCGAAAAGCCACTGCTGAATAAGCTCCAGCACAACTGGATCGGCCAGCTAATGAAGGAACAACACCTGCTTTAATAGCAAAAAAAGATAACCTGCGCTTACCACAACACAAGTTATCTTTTTTATTTATGTGCACATTTTTAGTACGAACCACGCTCGGTTGTTGATGTTAATTGGATAAAAAAGGATGTGTGGTTCATTCTGGTACTAAAAAGGCATTTGTTCTTAAAAAAGAGCAAATCATTCATTCGCTAGAAGCATTATAATCGTTTAGCAATGTGAAGTAAAGCACATGACGGCAATTATTTTTAATTTTTTTCTTTACAATTTGGTTACATAACCGGCCCGGTTTCCCTTGCCGCATGTATATTTTGTTTTGTGAATAAAATAACATTAAAGTTTTTGTCATCTGAATCAGCAATCTTCACCGTACAAAAAGCGAATCAGGTAGAAATCGACCTTCTTATTATTATGCAACCCGCTGTGGTCCGCATTCGCCCCCGTAATCCGGACTTCCTGGTAAGAACGTGCTCGGTCGGCCACCAGGTAGCGCATCGCCCGCGAGGAATTGTTGGCCACTCGCCCGTCGGAGTTACTGCCGTCGCAGAGGTCACCGAAGACATTAAGCACCCGAATGTGCCGGGGGAACATCTCGTGCAGCGGAAGCAGCTCCCGGTACTCCTTGACCTGGCGGGTCAGCGGCAACCCATCCGGCGATAATTCCATCGCATTGGGCCGGTCATGTTTTCCCAATGCGCCGTTAAAGGCCCCGCCCAGCGAAGCCAGCCGGGCGACTTGCGGCAGATGCTTATCATTGGCATTATCCATGATGTAGCAGAGGATCAACAAGGGACCGCTGGAATGCCCGACAAAGTTGACCCGCTGGAAATGGTACCGCTGCTGGAGAGCCACCACGACCTTTTTCAGCCACGCCGCCGCTACATGATCATTCCGTTCGTGGCTGTTTTCCAAGTTAACCTCGATAATCGGGTTATGCGGGTGCGGCGGCAGTGCATGATCAAAGACCACCTCCCCTTGCGAAGAAACGGTTGCCAGGACGACGTTATCCGGGGTTGTAGTTCCGGCATCAATCATTGTACGGACCATCTTAACTTCGGAATGATAACTGCTGGGCATTCCATGAACAAAGATGGTTGGGGTGCTGCTATCAGCCGGTTGCGGTGTCCTGATGCTTGCCCAGTTCTGTTGAACCGTGCCCACAACTGTCGCCCCCGCCATCAGCAGACAGCACAGGGCCAGCTTAAGCCCCCTACTCATGACGGCCACCATCCTTCCACCATTGCGGCAGGTTTACCCGGACCAGCGCCGGCGATTCGCCGAGTACACAGAGTTCGGCACTGCCCACCGGCAACTGGCTGGTGACCGCTGGATCCAGCTTAACGCCAGGCAGACTGGCAGTCTCGGTCTGGTCAAGCAGGCGATGGACCAGTAGATCGCCAAACTGGGCGCGCAACTGTGCCGGCAGGTCGAGGGGCGACTGGGTCGTCAGGATCATCTTGAGGTTCAGTTTGCGTCCCTCCCGGACCAGCTGGAAGATGCCGTTGTCGGCCAGCGCGTGTTCATCTTGCGGAAGATAGCGGTGAGCTTCATCGATGACCACGTTAACCGGAAAACCGGCGTTATCACGCAATCGGAGACGGAGGATCTCCTTGAGCAGCAGGGAGATAATGAGGTGCTGACTGCCTTCATAATTTTTCAGCAACGACAGGTCAATCACCAGGGTACGTTGACTGCTCTGGTGATGAAGGAACATCTTGAGGATGAAATTGAGTTCACTCTTCATCGTCCCCGCATGGCGGCCAGTGTCAAAGAGGGCCTGAAAAGTCGGACTGGCCAACTGGTCATGAATGGCCGTCAGCACCGGCCAGGCCCGGTTGATGGCTGCACGATCGTACTGCTGCCCTAAGAGGGTGTAGTCGGCCCGGTCATCGGCATACGGGATTACGAACTCCTCGATCAACTGGGCAAAGAGATCGGTCAGTGGATAGTCGCTCGCCCAGGCACCCAACTGATTCTCGTCCTCACGGTAGCTGGCTAGTCGCCTGCCCAATCGCCGGTAGGTTCCCTGCTCGCTATAAATATTATGCTGAATCTGGAGGTCGGTGATCGCCTGCCGTAATTTAGTCCGCACCAAGGAGCTAACCCGGAGCTGCAGGGCGGCCAACAGCTGGTCAACCGTCAGCCAGCCCGCCTCGAGATAACAGTTATCCCCCAGCCGGTAGATGATGACATTGGGCAGCTTCGCGTATTCCCCGGTGGGATCAAGAATAATTGCGGTCTGGTCCAGCTGCTGAAGCTGGCTCAACAGCGACAGGGTCGAAGTCGTCTTGCCACTCCCCGTCTGTCCCACGATCAAGAGGTGGCAGCTAAACATTGCGTTGGTCAACCTGTCAATTGCTGACTGGTCCGTGATTGTTGAAAAGTGCAGTGCCCCCTGCATGAAAAGCCTCCTTCTTATTTACCTTGCTATCCTGAATTCTACCCCCGCCGCGCCCATTCATCAATCGAAAAAACGGCTCCCGAAGGCTGGACTAGCCAGGCCTCAGGAGCCATTTTATTGATCGTCATTTAGATGTTTAAGATCACATTAAGCACGTGACTTGTAGCTGCCATCAGTGGTGTTGATGATCAGCTTGTCGCCGTCCTTGATGAAGGCTGGAACGTTAACAACCAAACCAGTGTTCATCGTAGCAGGCTTACCACCACCATCGATGGTAGCACCTTTGATCATTGGTTCAGTGTGGGCAACCGTCAATTCAACCGTGGTTGGCAGTTCAACCCCGATGATGTCGCCGTTGACGAAGTTCAGGGTAACCTTCATGTTTTCAACAAGGTAGTTCTTGTCGTCACCCAGCAGGTCATGGCTCAAAGTGTATTGGTCGTAAGTTTCGAGGTCCATGAATACCGCGTTGTCACCTTCGTCGTAAAGGTATTGAGCAGAACGCTTGTCAACGTTAACTTGTTCAACCTTTTCGGAAGGACGCATCGTGGTGTGAACGATGGAACCGGAACGCAGGTCTTGGATGTCCATCTGCATCAGCGTGTTACCCTTACCTGGCTTGTGGTGGTTGATTTGCAGAACCTTTAACAGCTTACCATCACGTTCAAAGACCATACCCTTTTTCAAATCGATTGTTTGAATCATGTCAAAACTCTCCTTTGTATCTTAACTAAGTGCTATTCTGATTAGAATTTTAAGCGGTCAGGCGATCACCGCTGGGCCGCACCCGGGCCTGATTAGATCTGCTGCTGTTTTACAGCATTCATAGTTATTGTATCACATCATCGGGCTAGAGGCGCGGCCTTGTGCTAAAAACGTGATCCCTCATCGCATCAGTACAAAAGACGACCGCCAACTTTATCTGCTGCCGGTCGTTTATCCTATTCAGTAATTGGGTGTTTAGTTGTCAATTTGTGGACCTGGGCCGCGACATCGTCAATGACTGCCTGGTCTGTCGAGTTGTTCAGGAGCTTGACAATCAGGTCGGCTACCTGCCGAGCATCAGCTTCCTTGAAGCCCCGGCTAGTAATTGCCGGCGTCCCGATCCGCAAACCACTGGTGACAAATGGGCTCCGCTGGTCGTTTGGAATCGACTCCTTGTTGGTCGTGATGTGAACCGAATCCAGCAGGTCCTGAGCTTCTTTCCCAGTGAGCCCGGTCTTGGTGATGTCGATGATCATCAGGTGGTTCTCGGTTCCCCCGGAGACAACCCGCACGGTATCGGACTTGGTAAATTCGTCAGCCATGGCGGCCGCGTTCTTTACGACCTGGTTGATGTAGTCGGTGAATTGCGGCTGCAGGTCCTCATAGAATGCCTGGGCCTTCCCCGCGATCACGTGTTCCAGCGGGCCACCCTGAGTTCCCGGGAAGAGGGCCGAGTTGATCTTCTTCCCTAATTTAGCTGACTTGGAGAGGATCATCCCGCCCCGTGGGCCCCGCAAAGTCTTGTGGGTCGTGGTGGTTACCACGTCGGCCACCGGAACCGGACTCGGGTGGGCACCCGTGGCGACCAGCCCGGCGATGTGGGCCATGTCGACCATCATGTAGGCACCAACCTCATCAGCAATTTCACGGAACTGCTGCCAGTCGATGATCTTGCTGTAGGCCGAGGCCCCTGCCACGATCAGCTGGGGTTGAACTTTTTCCGCAATTGCGCGGATCTGATCGTAGTCCAGCAATTCGGTTTCCGGATCCAAGCCGTAGCTGAAGGACTGGTAGACCTTCCCGCTGAAGTTGACCTTGGCACCGTGAGTCAGGTGACCACCAGCGTCCATCCCCATTCCGAGGATCTTGTCACCGGGCTTGAGGAGGGCCTGGTAGACCGCCATGTTGGCCTGAGAGCCGGAGTGCGGCTGCACGTTGACGTATTCGGCCCCGAACAATTGCTTAGCGTAATCGATGACCAGCTGTTCAACCTGGTCAATGTACTGGCATCCACCGTAGTAACGCTTGCCGGGGTATCCTTCCGCGTACTTGTTGGTCAGGACGGATCCCTGTGCCTCGCGCACTTCCTTTGAGACAATGTTTTCCGACGCGATCAGTTCGATCGTATCCTGCTGACGTTGTTCTTCTCTGTCAATTGCTGCCCAGAGTTCAGGCGACTTTCCTACATATTCCATTTAGGCATTCCCCCTCAGTGTTCAGGTGATATTGCTTACGATCTAATTATACTATATTGGGTCCGGCTTCTGGTGATAGAAACAAAAAAGGACCCACCCATTTGAGTGCGTCCTTACAGTCAAGGCTTAGTCTTCAACCTTCTTGGCTTCCTCCATGGCCTTCATGATAGAAGGGTTCTTGGAGTGGCAGTCCTTGATCATTTGCAAATCTTCTTCACTTAATTCAACTGTGTACTTAGCCATTTTTTCTCCCTCACTTTGCTAAAAGAATTACCTTAACTATACCATAACCGGGCATGACTGGGCGGTTTAATTAACGCTGTCGCCGGGATCGGTATTTATTTAGCCTTGTCATCATTCCAAATGTTTTGAACATCTTTGTTGATCTCAATTTTCTTATTACGGATTTCTTTATCACTATAAATGATATAGCCATCTTCAAACTTGAGATCCACATCTGTTAGGTCAGTCTCTTCTGATTGAATTTTACATTCATCCTGGAGTCCTTGGACAAGATCTGCATATGAAATTATCTTGGTTGTATTTTGTGAAAAGCTACAGAAGAAACTGCCACCAGTAATCGTAATCATACTAAAGTAGATTTTGGGATGATTATCATCGATAATTTTCTGCTGCATCTTACGAACTTTATCTTTAAATTCTTTTGAGAGTTCTTTTGGAAGTCCTTTTGAGAATTGCGGTATACCTGTACTTAGTAAAATACCCCGAATAGAAGTTTTTTTGATAAACCACTTAATAAATTTAAGGTTGGCGTCCAGCGCATCGTCCTTCATTTCAGAAATTATTTTTTTGCCAATGGTCTCTTGATTCGGTGTTCGCAATGGAATGATATCCAGCATGTATAGATAACGTAGATCAGGATCAATTCTTTTTATCGCCTTAATTGTCTTACTCCAAACACCCCTAGGATCAAGTAAGGGCTTTTTCCCTGCGTTTTTGAGAAGATAATCTATCTTTGATTGTTTCAAATCGCCCTTAGGATTCAGACCAATCGCTACGTAATCATGGTGGCCATATTCATTAATTACTAATTTAGCGTATGCAACATCCTCATAAGGAGTTTCAAAAGCCTCAACTGCTGGGTATCTTTTATTGCTATATGTTATTGGCTTGAAGCTCTCAGCTTCACTGATTACTGCCGCATTATTTGGCGCTTTCTCATATTGCTCATTATTCATCAAAATCACCATATCTTATTTATTGTACTGCCGAACAACCGCGTCCCAGTTACCGTGCTCGTCATCAACCAGTACAGTCTTATCGCGCTCGCGGTCGTCGATGTAATGACCATCCGTCGTTTCTCCGAAGTAGAAGTAGTAAACACGGTTGGCACCGTTAGCCTTCTTCTGCTCCAGCAGGTGCTTAAACTGGGCCTGGTCAAAAACGAAGAACTCCACATGTGGTTGGTCGGGATCATCGCTGTGGTTGATGCCGAACACGAAGAAATCATAATTCATCCGGCCATCTTCATCCATAATGGTGGCTTCGTTAATGGTTGAGAAACCCGTGTACTCCATTCGTTCGCTGACGTCTTCCTTGCCATAGTAGCCAGAGCCCCGCAGGCAAAGCTTGAGCTGCCGGTCACCGTTGGAAATGATGATACCGGAGCCTTCCCGGCGGGTTCCCTTCCGAATGTTATTTGCTGGGATCTGCCCCGCCAAAGCCGCCTTGACGCCAGCTACCAGTTCATTTTTAGAAATCTTACCCTTGATTTTAGTTTTACGAGTCGATGCTGACTGAGTATTGCTAGTCGGATCCGCCGGCACCTCATCAGCCGCTAGTTCATCGACCCGGCTGCTCAATTGGTCAACCTTTTCACTTAAATAAAGGACTCTTGATTGCAACTCGAGAATAATTTTCTCTAAATCCAAAAAATCACCTCCACTATTAAATATACCCCACGCCGCCGCAAAAATCTATGAGATATTTTTAGATTTTTCCTGAAAAAGTAATACTTTTTTGGCGACCCTGTGATATAGTAATAATTGTCATTGAAATATCTCATAAGTTCTTCCATGATATTTTGATGCCGTTGGAGATATTATACGAATTACTTCTCAGGAGGGACCATTTTATGGAGAATTTCAGCTTAACATACCAAGGACAAGCAGCATTTGCCACCGCTAAGAAGGTTGCGGACGCCCACCATGCTGCGGCGCTATCGACCGAAGACCTTGTGCTGGCCTTTACCAAAATCAACGACACGGGGGCCGGCACCGCGCTCCTTGACCGTCACATCAGTTGGATCGATGTCCGCCGGGAGCTCGATAAAGCCCGCCACGTTGAAAAACACGATGCGGCGGACCCGTCCCTTCATTATGCTGGAATGAGTGATAGTGCTCCGTTTGAGGATCGGATTAAGAAGGATCCAGTGCCATTGATCAATGAACCCGGTAAGCACCTGATCATGATTGCGGACCGGCAATACACCGTTTCCGACTACGTTCTTCACGGCCTAAGGTATGGTAAAGCCCTCGTCGATCAACAGGAGAGCGACGTCATCCAAACCCAGGGCATCCTGGTCGGCATCGTTGACCTTCAGGACAGCAATGCCTTTTGGCTCCTCCTCAAGCTCCTCATTCTCAAGTACCGGAGTTTCTACGCCCAAGCATACACCAACATTGTCCAGGATAAACTCAACCAGTTTCGGTTTGCCGATGGCGAGCACACGGCTGATCGCAAGCGCCGGGAACACCACTACAATAGTCTGATGCACCAGCTTGACCGCGGCGACCACTTTCTCCTCCAGGAATACGGTCGGGACCTGACCAAGCTGGCCCGGGAGCACAAACTGGCGCCAGTGGTAGGTCGGCAGGATGAGATTGACCACCTCGCCCTGATTCTTAACCGGCGGCAAAAGTCCAATGCCCTTTTAGTCGGACCAGCCGGGGTCGGAAAAACGGCCATCGCGGAAGGAGTCGCCACCCGCATTGCCGAAGGAAAACTGCCATCCCTGGCAGGCAAGCGGATCATCGCCCTGGATCCCGACAAGTTTTCCAAGCTGATGTTCTCTGGTTGGGCTATCGAAGTTATCAACCAGCTCCTTGCCGAGTTATCCGCCGAGAAGGACGTCATCCTCTTCCTCGATGAGATCCAGAATCTTCGTTTTCACGCTGGCTCCGGCATCATCAACATGCTGAAACCGGCACTGGCCCGTGGTGACCTCCAGCTGATCGGGGCTACCACGCCACTGGAGGCCCAGGTCTTCTTCAGTAAAGATAAAGCATTGATGCGGCGCTTTGAAAATATTACGGTGAAGCCGTTGACTGTCCCGCAGACCGATGCGGTGATTAAGCGGTCCATCACGCCATATGAAAACTACTACCACGTCAACTACTCTGTCGCTGCGTGCCAGCTGGCCGTCGATCTTGCCCAGACCTACGTTGACGTTGCCCTGCCTGACTCGGCCCTGACAATCCTCGATAACGCTGGGGCGCTGGTTAAAATGCACCATGACCAGGGCTCAGCTGCTAAAGACTCCTACGTTCAGCGCCTCACTGAACTACGCACTAAGTTGCACCAAGCGGAGCAAAAGAGCCTCAACACCGCCCAGGTCGACCAGCTTAAGAAGCAACTGGACAGCCTGCAGGACCAGTTCGCCCTGGCAAGAAATGACCGCACCAAGCACCGTTACCACACCAAGGTGACCGTCAACGACATTGTCAGCGCGGCCGAAGAGATCATCGGCCGGCCGCTCAGCAAGACTGACGTAGCCAAGGCCCAGCGGGAACGGACAGCTAACGAAGCTTCCATCCTGACTCTTGCTCAACGTCTGAAGCAGCACGTGATCGGTCAGGATGAGGCGATCGATGGTCTGACCCAGTCCTTGATGGTGGCCAAGGCGGGGCTCAGCAAGCCCGGGGCACCGATCGGCACTTTCTTCTTTGCCGGGATCACCGGGACCGGGAAGACGGAAACCGCTAAGCAGCTAGCCCTGGAGGTATTCGGGACCGATAAAGCCCTCCTCCGCTTCAACATGCCAGATTACCTCTCAACCATGGGGGTAGCGAGCCTCTCAACTGATATCTATCGGGGCGTGGTCAGCCATCCCCACTGCTGCATCCTGCTGGATGAGATCGAAAAGGTTAACAGCGCAATTTTCAACCTCCTCCTCGGCATTATGGACGACGGCAGCTTCCTCCCCGGAATGGGACTTCACGCCGACTTCAGCCACACAATTATCATCATGACTTCCAATATTGGTGCCGATAAGGTCTTCCGCAACCAAGTCGGCTTCGGGGCCACGAGCAGTACGGAAACCAACCGGATCAATCGCGACATCATCCAGCGGGCGATGGAGGAGCGTTTTGCCCCCGAATTTATCAACCGCCTGACCAAGACGGTGATCTTCAACCCGCTGACCCAAGACAGCCTGGTAAAGATCGCTGACCTCCTGCTCGGCCAAAAGCGGCAACTATTACTGGAAAAGAATATCACCCTGGACTGGGATCAATCGGTCCTGGAATACATTGTCGACCGGTACGCCGATCCCGCTAAGGGCGCACGACCACTGCAGCGCGGCATTGACCAGCTGATCACCAGCAAGATCGCCGCCATGATTCTCCAGGGGCAGCTCAAGGCCCGGCAGCGAGTCCAGCTTCACGTCGATCAGAACCAGCAAGTATTAGTAAAGGTGGCCTAGATAATGCCAAATGAAGAAGAATTCCGCCAAGAAATGATCCGTTTCTACCAAGCATGTCAACTCTCCCCAGATGATATTGACCAGGTCATGGACGAGAACGGCGCACAGATCAGCAGGTACCTCGTAGCAACCCCTGAGCTGGTTGCCCGCAAATTCTACCAGCAAACCTTCCACCACTCTATCAACTAAATCATAACCACCCGTAAAACGGGTGGTTTGCACAGCGGCTATAAGCCGCAAAGATAAGCCAGCGTCTCAAGGCGCTGGCTTTTCCTTCGTCCAAGCCAAAATGCTCTGACTACTTCGCTACTGCTTTAAGCAGTGTTGTTATTACTTCACCTACCCTTAAAAGGGTCGGAATACTCAACCGTTGTTAGTTTATCTACTACCTGGTCATGTTTTTCTTGATCTCGAATGTACTTCCGAATTGTGAACTCATTCAAGGCTACTGTACTAACGTAATAGCCTTCTGCCCAAAAATGTCGATTGCCGAACTTATATTTTAAGTTAGCGTGGTGATCAAACATCATCAATGAGCTTTTCCCTTTCAAATATTCCATAAATTGCGATACGCTCAACTCCGGTAGAATGCTTAACAACAGATGTACGTGATCCGGCATCATATGCCCTTCAATGATCTTTACACCTTTATATTGACATAACAGCCTAATGTAATCTTGTAAATCTCGTCGATATTGATTATAAATTATTTTCCGTCTATACTTTGGAATGAATACGATGTGGTACTTACATAGCCACTTTGTATGGGCTAATCTATTTAACTTATTAGCCATATTTAAATAACCTCTTTTCCCTTATTAATTTTGGCTTGAACACCTACATTTTAAGGCAAAAGAGGTTTTTATTTATATAATATTTGTCGCCCACCCGCAAAGCAGGTGGTTTTTTGTTTCGCACACTCGCTTCGCTCGCGTACTCAACCAGGCCTAAAGGCACTAATAAAGAAACTCGGTACCGTCGCAATTAAACGGTACCGAGTTTCTCATTGTAAATTCGATTATTATTATGCTCTTTCAACACGCCCGCGCTTGCTAAACCAGGCGACCAGCCAGGTCAAGACAATCACCGCCGCAATCGTCGGGAGCGTGCTCCCCAGCGGCCAGGAAATCGTCATCAGCCAGCGGTACAGGGCAAATCCAACCAGCCAGATGATCAGGTTGCGCCAGGAGTAACTCTGCTGGTGCCGGTCGACGTGGAGGATAAAGCAGTCGGTGATCTGAATGGCAATCATCGGAGCGAAAACCGAGCCAATCAGGTAGAGGAAGTTGCTGAAATTGTCCATCGGCAACGTCAGCGCCCCAATCGTTCCGAGAACCGTCGCCACGATGGCCGTCGCGGTGCCTGACCAGCGGGGAACAATCGTCTCGGCAGACACCCCGGCCGAGTAGGCGTCCATAAAGGTTGTCGTCACGGTCGAGAAGACCACGATGATCAGTCCGGCACTGCCCAGGCCAGCCCGCAGGATAATTGTGGCAATGTTAATATCATTGGTCAACAGTGCCGCACCCAGGCCGATGAAGGCCATCCAGCAGCTTGTCAAGCCGTAAACCAAGGCACCGACACCACTAGCCGCCACCGGCCGTTGGGCAGCACTGGTGTAGTCACTGATCAGCGGCAGCCATGACAATGGCATTGCGATCACCAGTTCCATCCCCTGCGCCCAGGTGAAGTGCCCGCTGGCTGGACTCACCTGGTGATGGGCGAAGATCACGCCGCAGAGAATGGCGGTCAGAATCAGCAGGATACTAATCGTCACAATGTTGAAGTAGCGCAGGTGCCGGATCCCAACCAGCAGCCAGACGACAATCAGGATGCCGATGACGACTGCCCAGATTGCCTGGCCAAAGTGCCAAATCCCGTTGACCGCGACCGCCCCGTCGTAAATCATGATCCCGGTCCAGCCCACCAGCTGGAGGACGTTAAGCAGAGCAAAGAACTTGCTGCCCTGCTGGCCAAAGCTGATCTTGGCAGCATTCATCGCACTGAGCCGCCGTTGCCCGCCGATCACCCCGGAGAGGAACAGCAAAAGGCAGCCGATGATGTGCCCGACGATGATCACCGCCAGTCCTTTCCATAGTCCCAGCGGCGCCAGGTAGGTCCCGGTCAGGATCTCGGCGATTGAGATCCCGGCCCCGCACCAGATCAGTCCGTTCTCCGTCAAATTTGTTTGTCGTTGCAAAACTTCCACCATCCTTTTCTAATTTCAGATGTGGATAACACGCAAAAAAGCGGCCAGGTCATTTTTATGATCCTGGTCGCTCTATTAATTCCTACGTTGGCATTATCCAAATCAGGTTCATTGGGTCGAGACGCTCAGTCTCCTCTCAGCCTGTCTGCAAGCTCCCCGTTTGTTCAATCACACTCTTAACTTAACATGATTGTTAAATTTGTCAAGGATGCGTTGCCGTTTGTCCCCTCTTTAAATTATTAGTAAAAGCCGCCATCCCGGCACCGTGCCGTCCCCAAAATCGGTTATAATTTTAAACAATTAAAACGATTCAAATCAGAAAGGAAAAAGCCAATGTTTTACTTTTTTACCAGTCGCGAAGACATGCTGACGTCGGTCATTGAGCTGGCCCAGGTCAAGCGGATGCACATCTTCGACTGCCTCAAACTCGATTCCAAGATCGTCACCCTGCAGTATAACTGGGCCCACCACGAGGCCGCCGAGAAGCTGGGCTTCACCGGTCGGGTCATCAACCTCTTCGAATATTTCCAGCAACTGCCTTTTCAGTATGCAAACAATGACCAAGCCCTGGTTAACCGCCTCCTCCACCAGCCCGGACTGACAGTCAACAACCTTGTCGCCAGCCGGGACGGCAAGCAGCGAATCATCGCCCACTTCAATAACGACCGGCTCTACTATGTCGACTACCGCGACAAGTTCGGCTTCACCGACCGGCGGGATTACTACGACAACGGCTGCCTGACCTATACCGAGTTCTTCGAAGACAAGGCCCGGGTGGTCACTCGGCAATACTATGATGGCCAAGGACGTCCTAAAATCACCTACCATTACCGCGGTGGCGAGGGCAACGTCCCCGTTCTCTGCCTGATCCAGCTTCATGACCAGGGTCAACTGTGGGAATTCGACAGCGAGGACGAGTTGCGGGCCTACTTCATGGACCGGCTGGCAGCTGCCGATGACCGGGCCGTCTTCATCAGCGACCGTTCCGATTACACGCTCAAGGCATTCACGTTGATGAAGGAGGATCTGCCCCGCTACCAGGTCTTCCACTCCGCCTTCACCAAGAACGGCCAACCCAACGGTAAGTTGTTTGCCGTCTACGAGCCGGTCAAGCAAGCACTGGCTGACCACCACCTTTCCGGCCTGATTTCGGCCACCCAGCAGGAGGCCGCTGATGCCGGCAAGCGTTTCGCCACCAAGGCCAGCTACGGTATCCCGGTCACCTACATTCCCGACACGCAACTGCAAAAGAAGATTCCGTTCAGTCAGCGGACGCCGGGGCAGCTGGTAGCGGTCGCCCGGCTAACCAACGTCAAGCGGCTCGATCACCTGATCAACACGGTGATCACCCTGCGACAGAAGCACCCCGAGGTTGACTTGAAGATCTATGGCTACGATGATGGGTGGAACAACTACGCCACCTCTCATTCGTTGCGAAAGCTCGTCCAGGACAATCATGCCGAGGACTACATCCACTTCTGCGGCTACCAGCATGATCTCACTAAGGTCTACGAAACCGCCCAGATCGAAGTGCTGACCAGCTCATACGAGGGCTTTGCGATGGCCCTGCTGGAGGCCCAGGGACATGGTTGCCCGGCAATCAGCTACGACATCAACTACGGTCCCGCCGAGATTATTAAGGACCAGGTTAGCGGCCGCCTGCTGCCGGAGGGGGATCTCCACGCCCTGTACACGGTTCTCGACGAACTCCTCAGCAATCCCGCTACCCTAGAATCCTACGCCGACCACGCCCAGGAAGTTGCCGCCAGGTACTCCTTTGAAAATGTTGCCGCCCGCTGGAAGCAGTTTGTCACCACTGATAAGGATATCCAACGCGTGCTTGCTGACTAATAGGTATAAGACTTTGCAACCAAACAAAATAGCCGTTCAAAATTTCCTGACGAGATTTTGAACGGTTATTTTAATCCACGGGATCTGGTTAATGTCCCGGATTATGATTTAGAATTTTTTGTTGTATTCAACCATCTTGGCCCCATTCTCATTGGCCGTAATCGTGGTTACCCCGGCGTTTGTTGGGAAGTTGCCAACAGTGTCGACCCCGAGGGCATCGGCGATCGTTCGAATAAATGTTCCATGGGTAACAAGCAGGACCCGGTCACCATCGTCGGCCTTATTGACCAACGTCTTAAGACCCCGGCGCCAACGAGCAATAATCTCGTCGTAGCTCTCCGCCTGACCAGTTGGGTCCATGTCGTGCATCATGTTCCGGCCGGACTTCAGGCTCTCGTGACGGATAATGTCATCGTGGTCCTGGTAGCCATGCTGAACGGCAATGGTCCGCCAGTTGGCTTCAGAATCGAGCCCTTCGAAGTAGCCGAAGAACACCTCACGGAAGGTCTTGTCCGTGTAGGCAACGTCGGGAACGTGCTTGAGGTGCTTAATGATCCGGTCACGCGTTTGAACCGCCCGCTTCAGGTCAGAAGAAATAATAATGTTGTAGTAGGTATCTGCCAGGGCCTTCCCGGTTGCGGAGGCCTGCTCTAAACCGTGGGGGTCCAGCTCCATGTCGATCCAGCCCTGGGCCCGGCCCAATTGGTTCAGGTAGGTTTCCCCGTGGCGGACGATATCAATTGTGATTTCAGTCATTATACTCAATCCTTTCTTTGGTAAATCGTTTGAAGCTAGTATATGGTAGATTGTAAAATTTAAGTTGAACATATTAGTGGACAGAAAAACCCATAAAGGTCTTTAATGGTGTCGTCACAACATTCCATTAGAAAGAAGGACCTTTATGGGCACCACTATTTTATCATTTGAAGACCGCATTGTCATCGAAACGCTTCGTCATGAAAATCGATCTCTTCGATATATCGCTGATTACCTGGGCTTTAGTAAGACTACTATCTTTAATGAAATTCACCGGTTAACTGGGGTGATCAAGGCCGCTTAGAGATTAGCTTAACTGACTTACCAGATCATGGTATTCGCCGTAAGCGGGCTAAAGAAACTCGTGGTACTTTTA
>NZ_CANCWK010000025.1:0-23594 GCF_947381495.1 Limosilactobacillus galli
CGCCCTAACGGGCGCTAAAGGGGCCTATCCATCCCATGACTAAAGTCACGGGATTTCCGGCCAAACATCATTAAAGATTTTCGTCGGTCTTGAAGTTCAGTTCGCAGTAGTCGGTCATCTTGGTGATTAGCTCCAGAGCCAACTTTTTGTAGGCGTTCAGGGTGTCGATCGCGTAGCCGTTACTCTGCATGGTCAGGTAGGAGTCCCGGCTCTCACCCCGCATCGTCTTAACGGCCTGGTCAGTCTCGGCAATCATCTTGATCGCGGCACTGTTCCGTTCCTTCTGGACATCCCGCAGGAGCGGCAGGAAGTCGTGCAGGTGACTGTCGACGAGGACGCTGGCGTGCTTGAAGATCCAGTAGGCCGAATTGAGCTGAGCCGGTAGCTTGCCACGCTTGTACGGAGCCGGCACGTCGGTGATCCCGTTGAAGAATGGGACGTAGGTACTCTCGGCCGCAACCCCCATGGCCAGCCAGTGGATATTGGCCCCCGGCCGGTTCATCTGCAGAATGTGGGATTCCTGGGTCTTGGCCAGGCTGATCGGCCGGTACTTGTGACCGGACTTGCCGGTGCCGATCGGGTCAAACTCGGTGCCCTCGTAGTGGTTGCTCAGGTATTGCTGGGCGTCGAAGATCGAGAGCTTGCGGTCCGGCTTCATCAGGAATGGCAGCTCGGTCGATTCCGGCGTCTCGTCCCCGGCCTGCTTCGGGCTGAACATCTGATGGCCGATCCAAACCCGCGGCTCGCTGTAGACGGCATCTGACCGGTCAGCAGTCCCGAAGATCTTGCGGAAGTTGAAGGTCGTCGGGTCCGGGTTCAAGTCGTGTTTCTCGACAAACTTCTGAATGCCCGGGTGGAACATGAAGTTATCCGGATCAGTGAAGTCAATCTCCTGGATGGCCAGCTGGTTGGCAACCACGGCGTATGAGTCGTCCGGGATCCGCTGGGCCACCCAGTAGTGACCAGCCCCAGTTTCAAAGTACCAGGCCTCGTCATTGTCGGCAAAAAGGACCCCGTTCGTTTCGCCGGTCCCGTACTTGGCGATCAGGTTCCCGAGCCGTTGGACCCCTTCACGGGCGGACTTAATATAAGGAAGCACCACGGTGACCATGGCCTCCTCGTTCAGCCCGTGCTCAACCAGCGGATCGTACCCAAGCACCAGCGAGTTAGAGTAGGCACTCTCGGTGGCGCTCATGGCGACGTCGTACTCGTTGATCCCGTCTTCCTCGAACACCCCGGCCTTGTCGGTCCATTCTGGTGTGGCGGTGTAGCGGGCACTGTCCGCCGGCAGGTCGAGCTCCAGCTTGGTCTCCTTGGAAACAAAGTGGGTCGGCATCTCGCCATGCTGGTGAACCACCATGTGCTTCGGCCAGGCCGCCTTGGCGTCTTCGTTCCGGCCGATCATGATGGTACCGTCGATACTGGCGTTTTTACCAATCAAAATACTGGTACATGCTGATAATTTGTTAGCCATATGCGAAACTCCCCTTAAAAGATAAGTTGATAACGTTTACATAATTAAATTATAACGCTTTTTCATCTGAAATTCGATGCTATCAAAGTTTACTATAGAAAATCACTATTTTGCAAGCGGCATGACTGTTATATAATAGGAAACGAATTTTTTGATGAAGGAAGCGAAACATGATGGAACAACTTTCACTCTTGATTGTGATGGTTGCGGCCCTGATCATTCCGTTGGTGATGGCGCGCTTTAAGATCTCCAGCATCCCGACGGCAGTGGCCGAAATTGTGACCGGAATTATTCTCGGCAAAAGTCTTTTCAACATTGTCACGCCGAACGCGACGCTGAATATGATGTCGACGATGGGGGTCATTATGCTGATGTTCCTCTCGGGGATGGAAATCAACTTTGACCTCTTCAGAAAGCAGCCGGGTGCGGCCCCCAATCCGCAGTCGCCGGTCAACCTGGCCGGGCAGGCGTTCGGCCTGGTGATCGCCACCGCGGCCATCCTGGGGATCATCCTCAACCGGATCGGCCTCTTCAGTGACATTTTTCTGGCCACGATCCTCTTCTCGACCGTGGCCCTCGGGGTGGTCATCGCGACCCTGAAGGAAAAGGAGATCCTGGGGCGGCCAGCGGGGCAGACGATCCTGCTGACGGCGGTCCTCGGGGAGGTCGTCCCGATGCTGGCGCTGACGATCTACGCCTCGATTAACGGGGGCAATGCCGGTCGGCTCTGGCTGATCGTTCTCCTCTTCCTGGCGGCGTTCTTCCTGCTAAAACGGTTCAAGCAGCCCTTCATCTGGTTCAACAAGATCTCCAAGGCGACGACCCAGCTGGACATCCGGCTGGCCTTCTTCCTGATGTTCATCCTGGTGACGATCGCCGAGCAGGTCGGGGCCGAGAATATCCTCGGGGCCTTTTTGGCGGGGATGGTCATGAAGCTCCTGGAGCCTACTGAGAACACCCAGGAGAAGCTGACCTCGATCGGTTACGGCTTCTTGATCCCGTTCTTCTTCATCATGACCGGGGTCCGGCTGAACATCAAGCAGCTCTTCGCCAACCCGCGGGCCCTGGCCCTGATTCCCATCCTGGTGGCCTGCTTCATCCTGGCCAAGCTGCCCACGGTCCTGGTCTTCCGGCGGCGGTTCTCTCCGCGGAATTCCTTTGCCGGCGGCTTCCTGACGGTGACAACGATCACCCTGGTTCTGCCCGCCCTGCAGGTGGCCCGCAACCTCCACGCCATCACCAGCACCCAATCGGATGCCTTCGTCCTGGCAGCGGTGATTGTTTGCATCATTGGCCCGATCGTCTTCAACTCCGTCTACAAGCTGGACAAGTCCGACCTGATCAAACAACGGGTCGTAATCCTTGGTGCCAACACGCTTACCGTCCCGATCGCTCAGCAGCTCTCCAAGAACTGGTACGTGATCCGGATGGTCACCGATAACGAGGAGAACTACAAGACCTTCAACAGTGAGGTTAACGACTTAACCTACCTGCCGGAGATTGACGAGACGACCCTGGACAAGGGCAACTTCTTCGATACCGACATTCTGGTGGCCTCCTTCAGGAATGACCGAAAGAACACCCGCTTGGCCCAGTTAGCCAAGAAGCGGGGTGTCAGTCGGGTCATCGCTAGTCAGCAGAACCCCAACGTCGATCACGAGCGGATTGACGAACTGGTGGCCCAGGGCGTCGAAATCTTCAACGCCTTCAATGTCGAGACCAGTGTCCTGCGGTCGATGATTGAGAGTCCATCGATCATTGAACTGCTGAGCGATACCGAGGCCGGCCTGTTCGAAGTGGTTGTTCGCAACCAGCGGTACGCCGGGCAGGAACTCCACACCTTGCCGTTCATCGACAAGATCACGGTCAGCCGGATCTACCGGAACCACAAGCCGATCTCGCCGCACGGGGACACGATCATCGAACTCGGCGACCACATTCTCTTCACCGGGAACCACCTCGATGCCGAGACGGCCCGCAACGAGTTACGGCGGAAGAACTGATCTTAGCGTAGATCCCGTCTTTCGGAGGTAATAACGCGAGAGAAACTATCGTCGAAACGCTTTCTATGGTAGAATTATAAAAAACAACAAGGAGGGCATGACTATGCCATTAGTACACATCGACTTAATCGAAGGCCGTAGCGAGGAACAACTGAAGGGCCTCGTCAAGGACGTTACCGCAGCGATCTCCAAGAACGCCAATGTTCCAGCTGAACGGGTGCACATTGTTCTGAACGAGATGAAGAAGGACCGCTACAGTGTTGGCGGCAAGATGGTTAGTGATAACTAAGCTTCCTAAAAATGGCCACCCGGAAATCTTCCCGGTGGCCTTTTTTCTTGTACAGCGAAAGGATGAACAAGATTGAACGAGCAACAATATATCATGGCAATTGACGAGGGGACGACCAGCTCCCGGGCCATCATCTTCGACCACGACGGCAATAAGGTGGGGATGAGCCAGAAGGAATTCCCCCAGTACTTCCCGCAACCGGGTTGGGTGGAGCATGACGCCACGGAGATCTGGGACAGTGTCCAGTCGGTAATGTCCGACGTGATGATTAAGACCCAGATCAAGCCATACAAGATCGCCGCCATCGGGATCACTAACCAGCGGGAGACGACGGTCATCTGGGATCGGCACACCGGGAAACCGATCTACCACGCGATCGTTTGGCAGTCCAAGCAGACCAGCGCGATCGCTGAGCAGCTGATCCGTGACGGCTATAAGGACATGATCCACGCCAAGACCGGGCTGGTAATCGACTCCTACTTCGCCGCCACCAAGATCAAGTGGATTCTCGATAAGGTGCCCGGCGCCCGGGAGAAGGCCGCCCGTGGGGACCTCCTCTTCGGCACCATCGACACCTGGCTGCTCTGGAAGCTGACCGGGGGCCGGACCCACGCGACCGACGTCACCAACGCCAGCCGGACAATGCTCTTCAATATCCACACTCTCGACTGGGACCAGGACATCCTCGACCTGCTCGATATCCCCCGGGCAATCTTGCCGGAAGTCAAGGAGAGTTCGGCGATCTACGGCTACACCGGTGACTTCACCTTCTACGGGGTCCAGATCCCGATTGCCGGGATTGCTGGAGACCAGCAGGCGGCGCTCTTTGGCCAGGCCGCCTACGACGAGGGCTCGGTCAAGAATACTTACGGGACCGGGTCCTTCATTGTGATGAACACCGGCTTGAAACCAACCCTGTCTGACAACGGGCTCCTGACGACGATCGCCTATGGGCTGGACGGCAAGACCCATTACGCCCTGGAGGGGAGCATCTTCGTGGCCGGATCCGCGGTCCAGTGGCTCCGCGATGGCCTGCAATTCTTCCAGCACGCCAGCGAGTCCGAACAGATGGCGGCGGCGGCCAAGACGACCGGCGGGGTTTATGTTGTGCCGGCCTTTACCGGTCTCGGGGCCCCGTACTGGGATCAGGAAGTCCGTGGGGCGATGTTCGGCCTGACCCGGGGAACCGACCGCGGGGCGATCATCCGGGCGACCCTGGAGGCGATTGCCTACCAAACCCGGGACGTCGTCGACACGATGGTCAAGGATACCCAGTTGCCACTGGCGGCCCTGACGGTAAACGGTGGGGCCTCGCGGAACGACTTCCTGATGCAGTTCCAGGCCGATATCCTGCAGGTACCGATCAAACGGGCCGCCATGGAGGAGACGACGGCGCTGGGCGCTGCCTTCCTGGCCGGGCTGGCCGTCGACTTCTGGGAGGACCAGGACGAGCTGCGTAAGCTCTCCAAGATCGGTGATGAGTTTGCCCCACTGATGTCCAAGGAGGAGGCCGACCGGATCTACGGCGGCTGGCAACAGGCCATCAAAGCTGCCCAATTCTTTAGCCATGGCAAATAAATTTGAAAGTAATAGGTAATTAATATGAACAGACAAGAACAGACAGAAATCATCAATGACCTTGCCGCATTCGTCAAGCAACATCGGGAGGACCAATTCGGCGACCACGAGTCCCTATACATGGAGATGCTGAAGCAGTGGCAGCAGCTGAGCCAGCCCAACATGAAGGGTGCCACCCAGGAGAACCAGGAGCTCTATGACCGCTACTGGGACGCGATGGGGAAGTGGCACCGGCGTTTCGTAAAGGAACAGGATAAGATCGTCGACCCGGAACCGTTTGCGCCGGATCAGTTTGGTGAGTCGCTCCTCCAGGAGAATTATGAGGATCTGATTGAGGAACTAGCGGTGACAATCATCGCCGACCTGGACCGGCCGGCTGCCGCGGATGTCATTGCAATCAACGACTTTGCCCGCTTGCTGAACATCCAGCTGCTGGAGATGCGGGAGCTGTACACGGATGTCTTGAACCCGATCGACTTCATCCTGCTGATGGAGTATTGGCGAATGGTTGACCAAGTTGTTCAAGGAAGGGAAGTCGAAGAATAGATGCAAGGAGCAATCTTAAACGTTAACGGCATCATCACCGACCTCGACCGCTTGCAGTTTGCGGCCTGGCAGAAGGTCGCCATGTACGAGTATGGGATGGGCCTGCCGGGCAAGCTGGCCAAGGACTTCAAGAGTCTGAGCCGTGAGGAAGCCCTCGATAAGGTGTTGGCGCGGTTCAAGGCCAGCGATGCGGATACCGAACGCCAGGAGCTACTGGCCGAGCAGGACAAGTTCTACGGCCAGGTGCTGGCAGACCTCGGTGAGGACGACCTGGTGCCGGGGATCAAGAAGCTGATCATCGCCCTCTACGACCACTACGTCAAGCTGGCCATCAATGATCCCGCGGGTCACGCGGACGAAATCACCAAGCAACTGAAGCTGGACGAATTCGTCGACGTGGCGGGGACCGGCACATACCAGGACCTGGTCAAGCAGCTCGACGTGCCGGCCACCGGTTGCGTGGCCCTGGTCACAAACCAGGAGGACCTGCAAGCTGCCAACGACACCCGGCTGGTAACGATCAGCGTGGGGGCGGCCGACCAGCTGCAGGGGGCCGACTACCAGGTCAGCCAGGTGGGTGACCTGCGTTACCAGATGCTGGAGAAGGTCTGGGAAGACAACCACGAGAATAAGTAAATGGATAGAAGATAGGTAGACAAAAATGGTGCGAACCAACCAATCATCATGGTTGAGCCGCACCATTTTTCATTTATCCAGCCATTCCTGCAGGAAGTCACGAAGCTTAGCCGCGTCCTTCCTGGTCAGGGAATAGGTATTATCGTGCCCGATCCCGTCAAAATCGACGTTTGTCAGCAGGACATCCAACCGCGGTTCGGCCGGGTCCCGGTAGATACTGAGCTCGTTGGCAAAGCCATCGTCGCGGTCCTCACCCCGGTAGCGGGAGTGGAACCATGCCGGCGACGACGTGGTCTGATGTTGATTCACACTATCACCTCAAGGGCGATTATACCATGTCTGGCCAGTCCTTTTGCAGGCGGTGGGCGGTCGCAATCAGCTGCTGCTTCCACTGGTGAACCGCCTGGCGGGAGACTCCGCAGTGCTTGGCGATTGCCGCGTCGCTAGCGAACCGGTCCTGGAGCGCCAGTTGGAGATAGCGCCGTTCCTGCTTTCCCGCATGTTGCCAAAGGGTGTCGAAGAAGGCGGTATTGGCCAGCTGGTCGAAGGGGAGCTGGGCCTGCGGGTCGACCAGGTCCCGACTCACGGGGTTGAGCTCATCCTGATCGAGGGAGTACTGACTTGCCTTGACGCTCTGCTGCTGGTGGCGGAGGATGTCGAGGAGGCGCCAGCGGATCTTCCGGTAGGCGTAGCTCATCAGCCGGCGTTCCTCCATGGGGGTCGTGACCGGCTCTGGATAATCGGCGAAGACCTGGGCAAAGATCAGACAGCCTTCCTGGACCAGGTCTTGGTAGTCGTCACGGGTGACGGCCACCCCGAGTCCTTTGAGCACACCGTGGATTAGGCGGATTCGTTTATCACTATATAGAAATTCAAAACCATCTTGCAAATTTTTAGTTGTCATTGGAAATCACCTGTTTGTGATAGATTCCCAAGCGCGCTTGAGTTGTCTCTAGCTTATTAGACAGCAGCGTGATAAGCGAATAATAAAATAATCACAAACAGGCTGAAAAACGCTTGACGTAAGGCAAAAAGTCCGGTATCGTATTGTTTTGAGTAAACGCTTACAAAAAATGACCGGGATTAGCGCTATTTTGAAATTTGACCCGCGAAAGGGACTACGATCCATGACGAAATGTAAAACAATCGACCTGACCAGGCCGGCAGAGCTGCAATTTGATGAAGAGACTGCAAGCTTTCAGCCGAGTTGGAAGAACACGATCCTGATGACGGCGTATGGGAAGGAGCGGACCCTCGTTCTAGCCAGGGATGGGCGGTGCCTGCTCCTGCCGCAGCCACTGCAGAAGGTCCTGGACCAGTTTGCCAGTGATAACGGCATCGCAGACTATGAGCGGCAGGCACTGTATGATTGGATCGGTGTCCATAAGGGGCGCGGCTACATTGCCGGCAATAACCGCCTCGTCCCTACCCATGGTACGACCAATCCCGCGGTCGTCTACTACATGGCCTATTACCTCTACCACACGTATGAGGCAGGGGGCCGGGTGATTGCCTCGTTCCATGGACGCAAGAAACGCAACTTCCAGGTCATAATCGATACTGGGTATAAGACCTTTGTGCGGCTGCTGCAGGCCGCTGACGATGCGGCCAAGCTCCAGCTGGACATCCTGGCCTGGCAGATGCACAGCTACGGCGTCAAAAAGGTCCATAAGCGCCAGAGTGTCCGCTTCTATGACATGTGCAGTACCAAACGGCTGATGTGCCAGGATCTCCGCAAGCGCTGGATGCTGGAGTTTTGCCACCAGGTGATCCCCGACTACTGCACCCCCGAGGAGTGTAAGGAGATCGAAGAACGCGTCCGGCGTTACATTGAAAAGTAAATTTTGGACAAAAAACGTGCAATAGTCTAATTATCAAGTATAATGGAGATGAGTAATGGGAAACGGTACAGATAGGAGTGATACATCAATGACAGATCGTAAATTGCATAGTGGAATTGATTACTCATTAAGCATCCTGCAGGAGAAGCGGCAGCCGACTCTGGTATTCTGGCTGGGCTTTCGGCCACTGACGCTGGATGAGCTGCACCAGTTGGTTCCCAAGTTATCTAGTGACGAGTTGCGGGCTGAGCTGGCCCGCCTGCAGAACCTGCGGATCGCCAACCCGGTTAAGGACACTGAGAACTGCTATTCCTTGACCGAGGACGGAAGTGACTTTCGCCAGTTGCTGATTTCTCTGAGTGTCTGGGGGAAGCAGCAGATGAACGACAACGAAGACAAGAGTTCTCCGCTGGTCGTTGAACCAGAAGCTGATGCTAAGCTGAGTGAGCTGGTCAAGTACAGTGAGCTCCTGCGTGAGTACATTAACTATGATGAATAAATTGCAAAACAACCATTGGCTGAACTGATTTTCAGCCAATGGTTGTTTTTTTGCATTGAATGGTAAAAAATTGATGATTGGTGTCAGGAATTAACGCGGCGAGCGTATAATACGAATTTGGACAACATTTAAACCGAAAATGTGAAGTTTTAATGACGACCGCCCCTTGACAAGTAATGTTATTTTTACCATACTTAGTCATTGAAACTTAAAAGATTCTTTAACTTATGTATTGTGGAGAGAATCACAAATAATAGGAGACCTTACTTATGTCTGATGAAAATAGCGAATACGCACAGCGTGAACGGATGGAATCGAACAACAATGAGGTTCATCGTCACCACCGCCATCATCGTCGTCACCGTGGTTGGCGGATTTTTTGGTCGGTAGTCGGGATCCTGGTCCTGATCGCCATCTTCTTTGCGGGAGTGGCCTGGCATAACCTCAAGTCCACGACTAATAACATGTACAACAGTGCCGGCATCACCAAGACCAGGGATGCCAACAAGGTGCTTGCCCAGAAGCGGCCAGTATCCATCCTCCTGCTGGGGACCGATACCGGGGCTCTGGACCGGGACTACAAGGGGCGGACCGATACGATGATGATCATGACGTTGAACCCGCAGAAGAAGACGACCACGATCGTCAGCCTGCCGCGGGACATGAAGGTCGACTTGCCGGACTACCCGGATGACTCACCGGCCAAGATTAATGCCGCCTACACCTATGGCGGGGTTAAGGAGAGTGTCAAGACTGTCCAGAAGCACTTTAACATCCCGATCGATTACTACGTCCTGGTCAACATGGGTGGCCTTGAGAAGGCCATCAACCAGGTTGGTGGGGTCGATGTGACGTCGCCGTTGACCTTCGATTACGGTTCTCATTTTGAGAAAGGTAGAACTTATCACTTGAATGGTACGACGGCTCTTCAGTTTACTCGGATGCGCTACGATGATCCGCAAGGTGACTATGGCCGACAGCAACGACAACGGTTAGTCATTGTTGCTCTGCTGAAGAAGTCTATCTCCTACAAGACGGTGCTGAATCAGCGTTTTCTGCGGACTATTTCGGACAGCTCCCAGACTGATCTGACCTTTAATAACATGGTCACCCTGGCGAAGAACTATCGGGGTACTAACGCTAAAATCGTTCAAGACCACGCACAAGGTCACGGAGCTGAAGAGGGCGGTCAAGACTACGAAATCGTCCCAACCAGTGAGCAACAACGGATCACGAACCTATTGCAAAACAGTTTGAAAAATTAAGGAGTTAGAGTGTTGAATAATTCAGTAGAAGAATCGAGTAACACGATTGATTTAAGCCGCTTGATGGCGATCCTGCGCAAGCATTTTAAACTGCTGATCGTCTGGACCTTGCTTGCTGGAGTGCTGGGCTTTGTCGTGGCCCAATTCGTGGTGGTGCCGAAGTATACCGCGACAACTGAAATCTTAGTTAATCAGAAGCATACTAGCAATAATAACGGTCAAGCTTACAATAATCAGCAAGCTGATATCCAAATGATTAATACCTACAAAGATTTGATCATGAACCAGGTAATATTAAATAAAGTTAGCAATGAGTTAAATAGTACTAAAACGGCTCAAGAATACGGTCGTTCCTATAACATTTCAGTTGCTGATCTGAAAGATGCTATTAGTATTAGCACTCAGCAGAATTCGCAGGTGTTCTCAGTAGCTGTTAAAACAGATGATCCAAATCTTTCTGCCGCTACGGCTAATACAATTGCCCTGGTTTTCAAAAGACAAATCAAGAAAATCATGTCAGTCAATAACGTAACCATCGTCTCACAAGCAAGTCAGCCAGATACGCCATCTTTTCCAAACGTCAAACTTTTCACCTTGGTTGGAGCCCTGCTAGGTTTATTTCTCAGTACTATTTACCTAGTCATCAAGGAACTGATGGATACAACCGTTAAGAATGACGACTTTATGACTAAAGAATTAGGATTAACTAACCTTGGTCATATTGACCACTTCCACTTGAATCATAACTTCCAAGCCCAACAGACGCGGCTGGAAAATGATGAACAGGCCGAACGTCGGGTTTAGAAGGAGGAGAGTAGGATGCCACTTTTTCATCATGGAAATAAAAATCAATCGAACGCAACAATCCATAATGGTGCCCAATTAATTACAGCGGTTCACCCCAAGAGTCCAATCTCCGAGCAATTTCGGACGCTACGGACCAATATTAACTTCATGGCAATTGATCATCCAATCAAAACCTTGGCGTTAACTTCGGCGAATGTGTCTGAAGGAAAGTCAACGGTAACGGATAATTTGGCGGTTGTCTGGGCGCAAACTGGGCAAAAGGTCTTGTTGGTTGATGCAGATTTACGAAGATCTACCCTGCACCGTACTTTTAATCTTGATAATCGGAAGGGCTTAACGACAGTTTTGACGAGCCGTGCGCAAACAATTGACCTTAATAAAATTATTCAGCTAAGTGGAATTGATAACCTGTCGCTCTTGCCGAGTGGACCGACACCACCAAATCCTGCGGAATTACTAAGCTCACAACGGATGAAAGACTTTTTAAAGGCAGCTAGAGAACGTTACGACATGGTAATTGTTGATGTACCGCCAATGTTGGAAGTTACGGATACCCAGGTTATTTCTCATAACTTGGACGCTGTTGTCTTGGTAGTAAAACAAGGCCAGACGCAGAAATTAGGAGCAAAGCGTGCGGTCGAACTTCTGAAGATGGCGCATGCTAATTTGCTGGGCTACGTTATGAATGATGTAACTAGTGATAGTGATGCAGGCTATGGATACGGTTATGGCTATGGATATGGATATGGCTATGACAATGATGGGGATGACAAGTAATGGTCATGGTTGATTTACATTGTCATCTCTTGCCGGGGATTGATGATGGTTCTAAGAGCATGGAAGTTTCGCTCCGCTTAGCACGGGAGGCAACAGAGAATGGGATAACTCATGCGCTGTTGACCCCACACCACATGAATGGCCGGTATGTCAATCATAAGCAGGACGTGATTAGGCGAACAAAAGAGTTTCAAGAGCAGATCAATACTCATAATATCCCGTTGACTGTTTTCCCTGGTCAGGAAGTACGGATTAATGGGCAGTTATTGGAAGCACTGGATAAGGATGATATCCTATTTGCGGATACTGGAAATAGATATATGATGCTAGAATTTCCAGATGATGATGTTCCCTATTACACTAATCAAATGATTTTTGATTTGCAACAGCGAGGAATTATTCCGGTAATTGTTCATCCAGAACGAAATACCAAGATCATGACGCAGCCTAGCCTGATTTATCAAATGCTTGAGAAAGGTTGCCTATCACAGATTACAGCAAGTTCGTATGTCGGGACATTTGGTAAGAAAGTAGAAATTTTTAGTCGTCAATTAATTGAGGCAGGGCAAGGATACGTCTTTGCTTCGGATGCTCATGATTTACCGGGACGAAAGTACGAAATGAGACAAGCGTTTAAAAAATTGCAACATGAGTTTGGTGGTACCTTAACAAAGCAGTACCAGCAAAATGCTTGTTCCATTATTAATGGCGAGAATATACCACTGAATGATTTGAAGACAATTAGAACGAAGAAAAAGCATTTTTGGCTGTTTTAGTTGCTGGGGAGGAAGAAAAGCATGATGGCTGAAGAACGAATCTTAATTAACCATCAAAAGATAAAGTCGAGGAAAGGTTACCGTTTTGTAAAACGGTTTTTCGACATTATCTTATCAGTAGGAGGGTTGATTGCTCTTAGTCCGGTAATGGTGGTAATTGCTTATAAGGTTAAGAAGGAAGATGAGGGTCCAGTATTTTACAAACAAGTTCGTGTTGGTAAGGACGGTCGACATTTTGAAATGTATAAATTTCGTTCAATGGTTCCGAATGCTGACCAATTACTAACGAGATTGAAGGACCAAAATGAAGTCGATGGAGCAATGTTTAAGATGAAACATGATCCGCGAATTACAAAAATCGGTCATTTTATTCGAAAGCATAGTCTAGATGAATTACCACAGTTGATCAACGTTTTAAAGGGAGATATGAGTCTTGTTGGGCCTCGTCCACCGCTACCGTCAGAAGTTAAACAATATACCCATTACGATAAGCAACGACTGTACGTCACTCCTGGTTGTACAGGGCTTTGGCAAGTTACAGAACGGAATAATGTGGGCTTTAATGAGATGGTTACTCTAGACCTTGAATATATTAAGCATGCTAGTGTGAAATACGATTTTTGGATAATTTGGAAAACAATTTTAATAATTATTAAACCAAACGGTTCATATTAATTCTTGAGGAAGTATTAAATGACAAAAAAACGCGTTCTATTTTTTGTAGAGGCAATGGGTGGTGGTGTTTTTACATATATCACGAACCTCGCTAATGGCTTGTCAAAAGAATTCGATGTTTATGTTGCATATGCAATTCGTCCACAGACGCCCCAAAATTATGAAGAATATTTCAATGAAAATGTACATTTAATTAAAGTGAAAAACTTTAAACGAAAAATTTCGTTTAAAGATATAAAAGCTTTTTTTGAAATGAAAAAAATATGTAAAATGGTAAGGCCCGATATAATTCATCTACATTCTTCAAAAGCTGGTATTCTAGGTAGATGGGCATTTAACGGCAAAAAGATCCCAGTATTCTATACGCCACATGGATATAGTTTCTTAATGACTAATATTAGTCCTAAAAAGGTAAAATTTTATCGAACTTTAGAGAAAATATCTGCTCGCAGAAATTGTACTACAATATCGTGCAGCTATGGTGAAAATGAAGAAACAAAAAAATTTACCAATAAAGCATTGTATGTAGACAATGGTATTAATATGGAAAAAATTGATTCCATAGTTGAACATACCTCAAAATTGAAAAATAGAAAACCAATTATTTTTACTATTGGGAGAATTTCTATTCAAAAAGATCCTGTTTTATTTAATAAAATTGCTGAACATTTTAAGACATTAAAGTTTGTATGGATTGGTGATGGAAAGCTTCGGGATAAACTAACTTCTCCTAATATTAAGATTATGGGATGGAAAACTGAAAAAGAAGCTCTACAATTGGCAAATAATTATGATGTTTTTCTGTTACCTTCCAAATGGGAAGGCTTGCCCATGTCATTACTTGAAGCAATGTATCTTGAGAAAGTATGTGTCGCTTCAAATGTTATTGGTAATAATAATGTAATTACTAATAACGTAAATGGCTTTTTATGTAATAATTTAGATGATTATATTCATGTAATTTCTGGATTAATTATTAATGGAGTTTCAGATGATTTATTAAAAACTGCTAAGAAAGATGTTGTTAAACACTATAATTCTAATACAATGGCAGAAAATTACGCAGCTATCTATAGGAAAGCATTGGATCAAAAATAGTGCCTTCCTTTTTGTTTAGGGGTTAAAATGAAAACAAAAATATTACATGTACAACTTACAAAGAATTTTGGTGGAATAGAATCATTATTAACAAATGTCTATGCAAATATTGATCGAACTAAATATCAGTTTGATTTTATAGCAACAGCTAAAGAGCCATATCAAGAAAAATTAAAAAGGCTTGGAGGAAGAATCTATTTGGCTCCTTCGATAAAACATTTGGTTCCTTACGTTAAATTCTTTAACCATATTTTGGATAACAACTATGATGTAGTGCATTTCCATAAAAATTCAGCTGCTAATGTAATTCCAATATTACTTACTAAATATCATCCAAGTCATCCTAAAATAATTGTTCATTCTCATAACACATCGCCTAGTGTAAATAACGTAGGACTCATGTTTCTTCATAAATTAAATCGTTCTATTTTAATCAAAATTGCTGATAAAGAAGTTGCATGCGCAAATGTAGCAGCAAAATGGATGTTTGGAACAAGTAAAGATGTTCAAATAATTAATAATGGTATTGATATAGACAAATTTACTTTCTCTTCTGCGGCCAGGGAATCAATTAGAAGAAAACTGAATATTCCTTTTAATGATCTTGTTTTGGGGAATGTAGGGCGCTTCAGTGAACAGAAAAATCAGTCATTCTTAATAGATATTTTCAAGGAAGTTGAAAAAGAGAATCCTAATTCTAGATTAATATTAGTCGGTGATGGCCATTTACTTAAAAATATTAAGGAAAAAGTTAATAGTTTGGGGCTAGGTTCAAAGGTTATCTTCACAGGTAAGGAAAAAAATATTCCAGATTACTTATCAGCTATGGATATATTTGTTATGCCTTCATTGTATGAAGGTTTACCTATATCTGCCGTAGAAGCTCAGGCTGAGGGGTTAGGAGTATATTTATCTGATGCAATAAGTAAAGAAGTAGTTTTGACTAATAATACAAAAATGTTTTCATTAAATGATGAACCTAACGTAATTGCAAGACAACTTCTTAACTACATAAAATCTAATAACCGTGAAGATGGAGCGAAAACTGTAAAAGAATATTATAGTTTAGAGAAAACCGTAAAAGATTTTACTAATTTATATCAAGGGATTTTACAATAATGAATAAAATTAAAGTATTACATTTTGTTTCTGGTTTAGGAAATGATGGTGTAACACAGGTCATAAAAAACTATACTAGTAAATTAAACCAGCACTATAATATCGAAAATATTGTAGTATATCAACACCATGCTAAGGCTGATAAAGTATTAGAACTACAGCAAATAGGTGATAAGCTTTATGAAATTCCTTATAAATCTGATCATCCTTTTGCTAATTTACTTGAAACCTATAAAATAATCAAAAAAGAGCAACCAGATATTGTACATGCACATATGAGCTTATTGAGTTTTTATCCTTTGTCTGTAGCGTGGCTGCTAAGAGTTAAGGTACGCATTGCACATGCACATATTGCACAGGATAATATAAATCCGCATATGGCAAAAGTGTTTAAAAAATTAAATTATATTTTTGCTAATCATTATATTGCATGTGGCCAATCCGCAGGTAAATATTTATTTGGTAAAAGACACTTTGATATCATGTATAATGCTATTGACCAAAGTAAATATAAATTTGATCTAAAAAAGAGAAAATTACTTCGCGAAAAATTAAAAATTAGTGATAATACAGTAATTATTGGCACACTAGGAAGATTGACAAAACAAAAGAACCAAGGCTTCTTGATCGATATTTTTAATCAATATCATCATGATAATCCAAATTCAAAATTAATAATTGTTGGTGTCGGAGAATTAGAAGATAAACTTTATCAAAAAATAAAAAGTATTCATCAAGAAGAAAATATAATCATCGTTCCTGGGACGAATGATCCAGAAAGCTATTATAGTGCATTTGACTTTTTTGTATTGCCTTCATTATATGAAGGATTACCGGTTTCGGCTATTGAGGCTCAGGCAAGTGGTATCAATATGATTTTATCAAATAATATTGATAGAGATGTTCAATACAATTCTAATGTTACTTTTTTGCCAGTTGATAAGGGAGCAGCTCCATGGGTATTTGCAATTAATGATTTCAATATGGTTGATAGGGAAAATGTTTCTAGTAAAAATAAATATAATATTGAAAAGCAGTATCCTAGAATTTTTGAATTATATTCAAAATTATTGATTAAGAAGGGAAAATAATGAATAAAAACATAGGATTATTTTTACCATATTTTGGATCATTTCCAAATTATTTCGAATTGTGGATACGTAGTGTAGCCATGAATCCAGAAATTCAATTCATCTTGATCACTGATCAAGATGTAAAAACTAAGTTGCCTTCAAATTTACATCTTGTGAAAAGAGAATTTAAGGATATTCAATCCTTAATAAGGAAAAAATTTAATGACTTAAATATATCTATTGATAATCCTTATAAACTTTGTGACTTTAGACCTGCTTATGGCTATGTTTTTGAGGATTTAATAGATAAGTATAATTTGGATTATTGGGGCTTTTGTGATCCAGACGTAATTTGGGGAAAAATCTCTACATTCCTTAAAGAAAGAGGATTCGATAAAAACAACTATGATAAAGTAGGGTATTTGGGACATTTTCAACTTTTTTCAGCTAATCAAAAATTTTTATTTAAAAATATTGTTGATGACGAAAAATTTCGTAATTATAAATATGTTTTTACTCATAAGTATGCATACCATTTTGATGAAGAGATCGGTATTGGGGTAATTGCTAAAAAAAGAGGATTAAATATTTTAGATTTTGAAGATAATCCACCCTATGCTGATATTCTTATTAATTCTTATCAATTCTTTACTTATAAAAATGCCTTAGAATATTCTTTACCGCGTTATTTTGTCTGGAACAAAAAAGACGGATTAATTCAAGTTACATACAAGAATGGAATTTATAGAATGACACCCAAAATGTATGTTCATTTGCAGAAACGAAATATGAAAATTAGTTTAGGAAAAACGAGCAATAATTTTTACATTATTCCTAATAAAATAATTTCTAAGCAACAATTTGATGAACTAAATTTAGAAGATGCACTAAAATATAAATTTTATTTTGCTTACTATAAGGGGAAGTTAAAGAAACTTATAAATAAGTTTTCGTTAGGGCAAATTAAGCATACATATTATTTTAAACAGTTATTGAACAATTACTATAATGAAAGGTAATAGAATGGTTCCTACATCTATAAAAAACATTCAGAGATATTTATTATGCTTGTTATTATTAGTCACAAGTATAGTGATTTTTTTAAATAATAGTGGCCTTGCTAACTATAATTCCATTAATATTTGGATCGCATTTATAATGAATGTAGCAATTGTGGGATTTAGTTTTTATTTCAATGGAATAGATTTTATTACGTTTTTCTTAACTTGTGCAAATACATTATTATTTCCAATACTGATTCAGTATTTTACTGGGGCATCATATGGTGATTTGTCTTTAAATCTTGTTAGTTTGCACATGCCACAATTATTAAATTACAATTATATATATTGTTCGGTATTTCTTTTCTTATCGGTAATTTTTAATTACAAAAGAAACGAATACGAATTAATAAAGCTTAAATTTAAAAAAAGAAAAGAGTTTACAGTAGCTATTAATAATTTAATAGCTATTATGTTTACTTTTGTCGCTTTTCCAAGGTTGAGTTTCGCAAGTAGTGCTAATGAACGGTTTGCTATGTTGTTACCAGGTCATGCATGGAATCAACTAGTTATAGTAGCTTTGATTTTTAATTTGCCATATTTACGAACAAAATTTACTGTTAAATTAACATATTTGTTTGTTATTTGTTGGTTCTTAATAAATGGTGAACGTGCTGATGTTACTGGTTTAGTTTTTGGGATGATTCTTTATCTTTTAATAAAGAATAGTGGTCAAACAAAATTTAAAACAATAATTCGCAATGTTTTTATTTTTATATTACTATTTTTGTTTTTAGTATTACTTAATACAATAGCTACTGTACGTAGTGGACAGTCTGTTACATTAGTCGAAGAAATCAAAGGGCTATTAACTACACCTACTACTACAGATGTGGGATATCTTTATAATGTTGCAATTGATTATGTTCAATCATTTGGGATTCTGCATGGTCAATTGTTTAAGGCTAATATTATCTCTGCAATTCCTTTTACATCACCATTAGGATTTAATGCTATTACTGAAGCTGTTAAATATGCTAATCCAGGTGGAGAACCTCTTTTGGCAATGCCTATTATGGATTATGGGACTTGGGGCTTATTTTTAATTGCTACACTAGATTTTATTTTCTTTAGATTATTTGTACAATATAAAAATACGTTTTTTAAATATGAATTAGTCCTTTTACTGTGTTCTGTACCAAGGATGGTTTGGTATGGTAGAAGTTACGCATATAGTAGTATTTTGTTTTTTGTACCATTAGTTTTTATCATAGATTATATAGTTGATAAATATAGTAAGTAGAGTAAAATAATGAAATTAAAAATAAATAAGTCGGCTAATAACATAACAATGCTTTATATTATGAATATAGCACAAGTGATTTTACCACTAATAACATTACCATATTTAGCCCGTATTTTTACTGTATCAAATTATGGTGTTGTAAGTTATGTTAAGTCTGTTATGGTTTATGCTAATTTGGTTATGCAATTTGGCTTTTTATTGTCTGGAACTCGAGAAATTGTTGAAGCAAAGGGTGATCTGAAAAAAATTGGAAGAATAGTTGGAAAAATTACGCAAGCAAAATTATTATTGTCTGTAATTGCATTTTTAATACTTTTGATGATGATTTCAACTATTCCGATACTACGTCAGCATGCTTTATTTACAATGTTAATGTTTTGTCCCCTTTTTTTAGATACCTTTATATTTGAATATTTATTTCGTGGACTAGAGAAAATGAACATTGTAACAATGAGATACTTGATTTCTAAAAGTATATCTGTGGTGCTCACGTTTATTTTTATAAAAAATAATGCTGATTTAAATATATTACCAGTTTTAGATATTTTAGGGTCCTTTGTAGCTATAGCTTGGGTTAATTTTGAATTAAAAAAGTTAAAAATAAAAATCAAATTTGATAATTTAAAAAATGTTATTAATGCATTACGTGAATCAAGTGTATATTTTTTGTCTGATATGTCTGGAACAGCTTTTAACGCATTAAATACGGTTTGTGTGGGGATATTTTTATCAGCACGTGATGTGGCTTTTTGGGGATTAATAATGCAATTTATTGGTGCTGTACAAAGCTTATACTATCCGATTCAAGATGGTATATATCCTGAAATGGTTAAAAAAAGGGATTTACAATTATTTAATAAAGTATTATTAGTATTTATTCCGCTTGTAATATTAGGATGTTGTATCACATATTTTGGGGCGCCAATAATCTTGACAATCATTGGTGGTCCAAAATATAAGCCTGCTGCTTATTTAATGCGATTATCCGTGCCATTACTCTTTATTTTATTCTTAACAATTTTACATGGATGGCCCTTGTTAGGACCAATTGGAAAAATTAAAGAGGTAACATTTTCAACAGTAATAGGATCGATTATTCAAGTTATTGGATTAGTTACTTTAATTTTATGTCATTTTATGACATTGTTTTGGATAATGTTACTTATGACTTTAAGTCAAATGGTAATTTTAATAATCCGATTGACTTACTTTTATAAATATAGGAACTTATACGAAAAATAAATTGATCTAAGGAGATAAAAATGTTTTTTTTGCATCGAATAAATATGACGTTGAAAAGATTAATTCAGATAGGCTATTATAAGTTAATCTTTGGCAAAAGGATAATATTTAATCGAGGTTTTAGGTCCAGGGGAAACTTTTCACTATTTGTAACAGGTAAATCAAAAATTGTTTTCGGTGAAAACGTTTTTGTAAATAATAATTTTTCTATTTCAGCTACTAAATCAGTAACGATTGGTGATAATTGCATTTTGGGTGAAAATGTTAAAATATACGATCAAAATCATATATTTAATGATATGGATAAACCAATATCACAGCAGGGATTTACTTCAAAAGAAATTTCTATAGGTAGTAATTGTTGGATTGCAAGTAATGTAACGATATTAAAAGGTGTAACAATAGGCGATAATGTTATTATTGGAGCAAATTGTTTGATTTATAAAGATATACCTTCAAATTGTGTTGTTACATTAAAAGAAGATCTAAACATTATTGAAAGAAGTTAATTACTCGCGGTTTGTAAAATTAAGTTAGAAAAATAAAAAGCCATTTGTGGTAGACCTTTTGAATACCCATACATCAAAAGAAAGGACACCACAAATGACCTACCATCATCTTACCATAGACGAACTAACGATGATCGCTAATTTTCGTGACCAAGGAGTAAAAGCCTACCGGGCCGCCAAACTTTTGCACCGGAGCTTAGAAACCGTCTACCGAGTTTATCGCTTTCTGGCCGCCGGCCACACGCTCCAAGAATATTACCAACACTATCGTGAAAACAAGGCTCATTGCGGTCGGAAGGCTATTCAATTGCCCACTGATGAGGTTTATATCAAAGCCAAAGTGGCTCAAGGCTGGACGCCAGACACAATTATGGGCCGCGCTGAACGGCCACTCAGCTGTAGTATGCGGACGCTTTACCGCCTTTTCGAGCGGGGCAATTTTGATGTGCAGACCTTGCCGATGAAAGGCAAGCGTCGCCCCAATGGTTACGTAGAACGGCGGGGGAAGGCCGGTCGACTTGGCCAAAGCATTCACCAACGGGCTATCGACTTTCCCAACTTTAACCGTGAATTCGGCCACCTTGAAGCCGACACCGTCCAGGGCAAAGGACATCAGGGCGCCGTTATGACCTTGGTAGAACGGACTTCCAAAGTCGAAGTGATTCTTAACGTCCATAGTAAGACGGCCACCAGTGTGATCCAGCACTTACAGGAATGGTTGGCAAAGTTTCCACCCCACTTCTTCAAGTCGATTACCTTCGACAATGGGAAGGAGTTCGCTGACTGGCGAGCAATTGCCAACCAATTTGACCTCCAGACCTACTTTGCCGAGGTGGGGGCACCTAACCAACGGGGGTTAAACGAGAACAACAACGGCCTTCTGCGGCGCGATGGGCTCCACAACGGCCGCGATCTCCGCCACCTAGCTGATGAAGAGGTTGGTCAAATAATGAGTTACCGGAACAACATTCCTCGCAAGTCATTGGGCTATCAAACACCTTACGAGGTATTCATGAAGTATGTCACTGATGAGCAACTACTTTTTTTCTAACTTAAATTGACATTTCGGGACTATTAACTTATTGTTTCAACATAAATATTTAATGTAGTATAAACTTTCTGAATGATAAAACTAATAAGAATATGATAAAAGAGTTCTTTATGTGTTAAAGATGCACAATGGTCTTAAATATTTGATTAATTATAATGCAAAGTAATTAAGATAATAAAGTTATTTTAGTTGCTTGAAGATATTTGTTAAATTGATAGGGTACGGTATCACTCATTTATACTGAATATTTCTTATTTGAGGTGTAAGTAAATATGGACGCATTTAAGAACATTATCGTAACTGGTGGCTGTGGCTTCATCGGTTCTAATTTTGTTCACTTTTTAGTCAATAGCCACCCCGAAGTTGAACATGTTACCGTTCTGGATAAGCTGACCTATGCCGGAAATCCAGCCAATATCGCTGGTATACCGAAAGATAAGGTTGAGTTGGTTGTTGGTGACATCTGTGACAAGAAACTGGTTGACAAGCTGGTCAGCCAGACTGATGCAGTGGTCCATTACGCTGCCGAGAGTCACAACGATAACTCGCTAATTGACCCAGCGCCATTTATCAAGACTAACATCGAGGGGACATTTACTCTGATTCAGGCTTGTCGGAAGTACAATGTTCGTTACCACCATATCTCTACAGATGAAGTTTATGGGGACTTGCCATTGCGAAAAGACCTGCCGAGCCACGGCGAGGGGATTGGCGAGAAGTTCACGCCAGATTCACCATACCGGCCGTCTAGTCCGTATTCCTCATCTAAAGCTAGCTCTGACCTGCTTGTTCGGGCCTGGGTGCGCTCTTTTGGCTTACGGGCAACGATTTCTAACTGCTCCAACAACTATGGCCCTTACCAACACATCGAAAAATTTATTCCGCGTCAGATTACAAATATTCTAAGTGGGATTCGGCCCAAACTTTATGGGTCTGGCAAGAACGTCCGTGATTGGATCCACACTAGCGATCACTCACGGGCCGTTTGGGATATTCTGACCAAGGGGAAGATCGGCGAGACTTACCTGATCGGTGCCAACGGTGAGAAAAATAACAAGGAAGTCCTAGAAATGATCCTAGAACTGATGGGTCAACCTAAGGATGCCTACGACCACGTCAAGGATCGGCCGGGTCACGACTTGCGCTACGCTATCGACGCAACTAAGCTACGTAACGACCTGAGTTGGGAACCAGAGTACACTGACTTCAAGACCGGCCTTCAGTGCACCATCGACTGGTATACTAACCACGAAGATTGGTGGAAGGATGAGAAGGCAGCTGTAGAAGCTAAGTATGCCAAGAACGGTCAATAAAAAAGAAAGATTCATAATTCTTGAAAGAAAGTTAGTTGGAAAATTGCTTATGATGGTATAATGCTAACTGACATAGTTATTTCCGAAAGCAGTAATATTAAATGGGCTTAATATAGTTTTGTTTAGTGTCACTGCTTTTGTTATAGGAAAATTGCAGGAATTAGCATTGTACCTTGAACAGTATGGTAGAACTTTACTATACTATAAGTGTGGTTTGGTTATAGTATTTTTAAGCGGATTATCAGCGCCAGTATTTGCTATTATTACGTAATCAAATCTTTCTCTTAATTTTACCTGAGGAACATTCTTTTTATCGCTTAAGAATGTTCCCCTTTTTTATGGGTATCTGTCAACTGTAAGCAGTCAATAACGATACGTATTGAAAACAAATGAAAGGGCGTGAGCCGCGGTTTCTTGCGGTTCACGCCCCTTCTCTAGTTATGACATACTTGTTGTACTTCTTCTGCCCATGGTAAAAAAGCCTCAATGTCGCTCCTTTTCTGGTTGGGGAGTCGATCTGTAGAGGGCGGCTGTAAAATGTAAGAAATCGGCGGTTTAAAATTGTCGGTTTTCCTGCATTTTTTGTATACTCACTTTATTAATCTTTTGAGGAAGTGATGAGTATGCGAAAAGACGTTTACGAAAGGATGAGATATTTTGTGTTAGAAAAGATAAAACCAAATTATTCTGCCATTGCACGGCAATATGGTGTTGAT
>NZ_CANCWK010000026.1:0-23294 GCF_947381495.1 Limosilactobacillus galli
AGCTGACGCTCAACGGTGTTAATAGAAACATTGTGATGGCTGGCAATAGTCCGCATTGATTCATTCTCGCTGAGTTCCTGCACAATATGGTATTTAACGACATTCGCAATTCGACAGGCAAATTTAACTCCTTGGACTTCGGCAACCTTGGTAACGCGCTTGGGACATTGAGCTGATGGTGGACAGAGATATTGTAGTTTCCTGATTTTCAAGACAGCTGGTTTCCCGGCCAGTGAAAGGATCTTGATCGTTACTGGCTTCTTACGGAAACCGTTACGACACATCAGCTGGCCGCAAAGCGGACAGCGCATTGGATAAGATTGAATCAAATGAATGATCTTTAGTTCTTTATCCTCAGTTAAAAATGGTTTGTCAGGTTTTAAGTGAGGATCCTTGATTCCAGTCCAAAAGTTGATATCATTAGTCATGAGGAATATATCCTTTCTAAGACAACTGAGTGGTTATGGGGATAACTTAAGACAGTTGTCTTTTTCATTTTTAAATCAATGGTACAACAAGTAACAAAAAACGGTAAAGATAAGAAATCATCTTATCCTTACCGAATATCATAGAGCCATAAAAAATTTACTTTTACTGAAAAAAATGATCGTTCGCTGAAACTTTGCTAGGAATTGCTAAACGTTTAACGATTAAACACAAAACACTCCCATTTCAGAGCAACTAATACTCAAAATGGGAGTGTTTCTACTTAGTTATATTACTTTAATTATTTAGCATTCAAAACGAAGGAAAACTCGATATCCTTATCAGCTGGAATGTGATACTGCTCTTCAACATCCGCACCCCAGCTATCGATACCACCAACACCACGAACGGCGCCGGCAACTACCAGAACCGTACGCCGAGCCAACGGCAGTTCCTCGATGTGGGTCGCGTTCTCCAGTTCCTCGGCCGTGTATGGCAGGCAGCTGAAGTTGATCGGCTGGTCGTCCTTGGCAACCTTCAGACTGAACGGTGTCCGGTCATGGTCGGCATTATTCTGGGTGGTATCCCGGGTAACCTTAACCCAGTTCGTAGCCATATGCATCCCGTTCTCCTGTGGAACCAGGTACTTGGCAACCGGCAGGCCCTTAACCGCAAAGGTGCCATGCGTTGCCCCCGCCATTCGGTCCGGATAGGTTTCGCCAGACAAGCCTTCGTAGGTGTAGCCAGTTGCTTCCGTCGGCATGATCATCCGGAGGCCAAAGACGGGCAGCTCCGGCAGACCAGTCTTCCCGGTGTAACGGACGCCCACCTTGATCTGACCATCAGGTTGAATATCATAACTGACCGTGGCGTGAGTAGCCGGCGTCGTCAGGGTTTCGAAGGTGTAGCTGATGACAACCCCATCAGCTTCTTCAGCGCCACCGAAGTCGTTCGTCTTAGGCGCTACTGGCAGCTCATCAAAATGGTGATCGCCAACGGTCAGGTCAATCCCGACGCACTTCTGGAAAAGGTCGGCCGCAACCCATTGGGCTGAACGGATGTTAAAACCGCTCCCCCGGTCGTTATCGGTCGTAGCCCGCCAGAAGGTTGGGGTCGGCACCCGGTAGAGCCATTCTTTCCCCTTGATCTTCAAGGATTCCAGACCGCCACGTTCGTAACTGAAAATATAGTGGAAATCGTCACCAGCAACCCCGAGGGCGCCGTCGCCGTAAATGACGTGTAATTTATTTGTGTAAGCCATAGTAGTACCGTACCTCCTGCATTGCTGGTTTTGGTGTCCGGTCCGCAAACATCAGGCCGTCACCCGAAAATTCGTAGTCAGAGTGCCGATCATCGAAGTCGCCGCCGTAGCGCATGACCTCTTTTCCACTGATCGGGTCCTTAACAGCAATCGCCTGATCAATGAAGTCCCAAATGAAACCGCCGAAGTATTGCGGGTACTTGTCGAGCAGCTTGATGTAGGAACCCATTCCCCCGTCGGAGTTCCCCATGTCGTGCATGTATTCGCACTCCATGAACGGCTTGTCAGGATTGTTCTTCAGGTATTCCTCCACCTGCTTTGGTGGCAGGTACATCCAGCTCTCCACGTCGGAGATCTGGTCACGGTAGTCCTTAGTCCCCCCGGCCGGCAGGTAGCTCTTTGGCTCCAGACTTGGGATCTGCTGGCTGTAGTCGTGGGTGTGGCAAACGCCCTCGTAGTGAGTCAGACGGCTGTCATCGTGTTCCTTATAGAACTTGTTCATGGCTGCCAGGTTATCACCGGCAAAGGATTCGTTCCCCAGCGACCAGAAGAGGATCGCCGTATGGTTCTTGAAGTTCTCGTAATTGCTCCGGGCCCGGTCGACCACAGCTTCCTTCCACTGCGGAACTGATCCGGGAACATTGTAGGATGGCTCGATGGCCCCCATCTTCTGCCAGGTGGCGTGGGACTCGAGGTTGTTCTCCGCCATCATGTAGATCCCGTTTTGATCGCAGAGGTAGTACCACGGAATCTGGTCTGGGTAGTGACATGTCCGGACGGCATTGATGTTGTTCTCCTTGAAGGTGGCAATATCCTTCTCCATGTCTTCCATTGTAATGGCCCGGCCGCGGTGGTCGTCCCACTCGTGCCGGTTGACCCCGTTGATGATCAGCCGCTTGCCATTGAGCAAGACTACGTGATCGTCACTAATCTCGATCCGCCGGAAGCCGAACCGGTACGGTACCAGTTCCACCAGCTGCCCCTGTTCATCACGGATTTCCACTAGGAGCTGGTAGAGGTATGGATCATGGTTATCCCAGAGGTGGACGTTCTTAAAGTCGATACTATTCAGATCGACATTGACCGCTACCGGCTGGGTTTGATCCAGCAGGCTATTGCCGTCGACATCCCTAACTATGATCCGCACATTGCCAGCCTGTTCACCGGCAAGCTTAAGGTTGATGTTAAATTGCGCGTCCTTGAAGTTGTCAGCCACGACCGGACGAATCGTCATGTCCTCAACGTGGGTGACCGGCTGGGCCAGCAGGCTGACGCTCCGGAAAATCCCGGAGAAGCGGAACATGTCCTGGTCCTCGATCCAGGAGGCGGTGCTGTGCTTGAAGACTTCAACAGCCAGCACGTTTCCTTCATCCTGAATGTACGGGGTCAGGTCAAATTCGGACGGGGTAAAGCTGTCCTCGGCGTAACCAATGAAGTGACCGTTGAGCCAAACATACATGGCCCGTTCGACCCCTTCGAAACGGACCCGGACCGCCTTGCCGCGCAGGGCCGGATCCAGGTCAAAGCTCTTCCGGTACATGCCAACCGTGTTGTCGGTCCCAGTACTGAAGGAATCGGCCTGGTCATCGTCAGCACTCAGCGCGTACGCTGGTCGCCGGTAGATTTTCCCTTCCCACGGGATTAACGTATTGATGTAATTGTTTTGAGCATAATCATTCAGCTCGATTTCACTCGGCACCGTGATTGAATCAAAGTCCGTGGTGTCTTGATCCAATTCATAGAAACCGCGCAAACGTTCTTGGGGAGTCTTAGCAAACTTGAATTGCCACTGACCATCGAGGGACTGTGTAAAGCGACTGTCGCCGGCTGCCCACTCTGCATAGTTGCCATAATAGTGATGGTCACTGTGCGCAGGAAGCTGGTTGACCCGGAACGTCTCCGGATCGTCTAACCATTTGATATCTGCATCCATTAAAAAATCCTCCTCATAAAGCAAGTTTCGCATTTAGTATAGCGCTTACAATATGTAGAAGACAAGAAAAATAATAAATGTTCAGTGAACCTTTAATATTAGACAGTCAAAATCCCCCACTTTGCTAATTAAGTAGGGGATTACATATTACTCTGTTATTTATAATCTGCATTTATTCATAACGATCTTTACATGAGTAAATATAAAGGTTTCCTTTATCGACTGAGTAGATTAAACGATGCTCTAAATTAATTCGTCGCGACCATTTGCCCGAAATTTTGTATTGCAGCGGCTCTGGTTTCCCTAGTCCTTCAAACGGATGTCGTTCAATATCTTTAATCAATTTATTGATCTTTTTGATTATTTTCTTTTGGTCCTGATCATGCCAATACATATAATCGTCCCAGGCATCATCTGACCAACTAATCATTGTCATCGTCCTCAATTAATTCATGCTGCTTAAACTTGCCGGCTTTGAACTGCTTATCACCACGAGCAATCTTTTGCGTTAAGTAATCATTGGAGTTAATGCTCAGTGTTTCCATAATTGCATCGTAGTCCTCTTTAGACATCACAACTACATTATCCTCAGGGTCCTTATTAGTAACTATTAACGGTTCACTATCTGCATTTACCCTTTTAAAATAATCTTTTAAGTCCTTACGAAAGTTTGAGTATGCTACAGCCTCCATGAAATCACTTCCTCAATTGATACATCATAATTGTACCACATATTGTACAACAGATAGATTAACATTACTCAAATTAATTTTTAAAACAAAAAACACCCAGTCAAATGACTAGGTGTTTTAGTAGTGCGGCCGAGAGGACTTGAACCTCCACGGTCATAATTGACCATAAGATCCTTAATCTTACGCGTCTGCCAGTTCCGCCACGGCCGCATATCTCATCAACATGAATTATTATAGCAAACGCATTTCCCTTTGGCAACTACTTTTTTAAATTAATTAGCTTAAAATGATTTCCACACCGGCGGCAGACATAACGAGCGGTGTTAAATCGCCGCTGACGGGCAACCAGGCCCCCGCACCCCTGGCACTGGTAGAGCCACCGTGGTTGTTTCCGATGACGAGCCCTACTGGTCGGCGGCGCATACCGGGAACCCCCGACCCGGGCCAGCAGACTTCTGAAGGCCGCACTGCGATGGCGGTAGTCCTGGCCGGTCAGGTGGAGGTGGTAATGACACAGTTCGTGGAGGACGACCTTCTTCAGGTTCTCCAGGTCGAACTCCGTATACATTAGCGGATTGATATCGATGTGGTGATCATCAAGGTGGTAACGGCCGCCCGTCGTCTTCAACCGCCGATTAAAGACAGCTTGGTGCAGAAAAGGCCGTTGAAAGTATTCCAACGACCATTTCTCTGTCAATCTCTGTAATTCTTGGTTATCCATTGGCAACCTTCTTCGGCGCAACCATGGTCAGCTGGATTCGCTGCCGCTTGAGGTCAACGTCGTCAATCCAGACATCCACAATGTCGCCAACTGCCACGACCGTCCGCGGGTCGCGCACAAACTTCTTGCTCATCTTGGAGATGTGGACCAAGCCATCGTGCTTGACTCCGATATCGACAAAGGCTCCAAAGTCGACCACGTTCCGGACCGTCCCCTGGAGTTTCATCCCCGGCTTCAGGTCCTCGATAGTCATGACGTCCTGACGGAGCAACGGCGTCGGCATGCTGTCCCGGAGGTCGTGCCCTGGCTTCTCCAGTGAGGCAATGATGTCTTTGACCGTTGCCTCCCCAGCCTTATCAGTTGTGTAATCTGCCGGGGCAACCTTAGCCAGCTGCTTGGTTGCCGTAGCCGTTCCCAGATCGCTAACCGCAATCCCGGTATCTGCCATGATCTTCTTGGCGATCCCGTAGCTCTCCGGGTGTACATCCGTGTTGTCCAGCGGGTTCTCCCCGGCTGGGATCCGCAGAAAGCCAACTGCCTGCTGGTACGACTTTGGTCCCAGGCGCGGTACCTTCTTCAATTGGATCCGGTTGGTGTAACGGCCGTGCTCGTCCCGGTAATGAACGATGTTATGGGCAATGGTCATGTTAAGACCCGAAATCTGAGCGAGCAGCTGGTAGCTGGCAGTGTTGAGGTTTACCCCCACCCGGTTAACTGCCCGTTCAACCACGTCGTCCAGGGCGGTTCCTAATTCCTTCTTCGGCAGGTCGTGCTGGTACTGACCAACCCCGATGGCCTGGGGATCAATCTTAACCAGTTCTGCCAGGGGATCCTGCAACCGCCGGCCAATACTGATGGCACTGCGCTGCTCAACATGCAGGTCGGGGAATTCTTCCCGGGCCGCCTCACTGGCGGAGTAGACCGATGCCCCCGCCTCGTTGACGATCACATAGTATACCGGCCGCGAAAGCTTGTTCAGTGCTTCAGCGACAAATTTCTCTGACTCCCGGCTGGCGGTTCCGTTCCCGATCGCCACCATCTGGACACCGTAGTCCTCGATCAGGCGCAGAAACTCGCCCTCCGCCTGGGCGCGCTTCTTCTCTGGGGCAGGTTTGTGCGGGTAGATGACCGCCTTCTCCAGGAACTTCCCGTTCTCATCTAGGATCGCCAGTTTGCACCCGGTTCGGTAGGCGGGATCAAAGCCCATCACAATCTTACCTTTGATCGGAGCCTGCATCAAAAGGTGGTAGAGGTTGTCGCCGAAGACCTTGATGGCCTGTTCGTTGGCCTGGTCAGTCAGCTGACGACGCAGTTCCCGCTCAATCGCAGGAGCCAGGAAGCGCTTATTGGCATCCTTGTAGGCTTCCGCAATGAAGTCCGTGGCGGCATTCCGCTTCTCGGTCCGAATGAGCCGGAAGCGCAGATAGTTCAGCACCGCATCTTCATCGACCGTGACCTTGACACTGAGGACACCCTCGTTTTCACCCCGGTTGATTGCCATGACCTGGTAAGGGCTCATATCCTTCACCGGGGCAGCAAAGTCGTAGTACTGCTTGTAGGTTCCCAGCTCATCCTTGTCTTCGCCATTGCGTTTCAGTTTGGCAATCAGCTGGCCGTGGTTAGCGGTGTAGCTCCGCAGCCAGCCGCGGACCGTGGCCATCTCACTGATCGCCTCGGCCAGGATTTCGTGGGCCCCGGCCAGGGCCGTCTCAGCATCCGGCACGCCCGCATTGACGTATTTTGCCGCAGCCGCTGTCAGGTCACCGTCCGGGTAGGTCAAGAGCCAGTTGGCCAGCGGGGCCAGACCGGCTGTCCGGGCCTTCTGCGCCTTGGTCTGCCGCTTCTGCTTGTACGGCAGGTAGAGATCCTCCACCGTCTGAAGGTCCGAGGCCGCTTTGATCTGCTTCTTCAGGTCCGGGGTGAGTTTCCCCTGTTCCTGGATCTTATTGATGACGGTCTCCTGCCGTTCCAACAGGCTGGTGACATGGTGATATTGGTCCCGAATCGCCTGTAATTGCACCTCATCCAGGGTGCCGGTGGCTTCCTTCCGGTAACGGGCAATGAACGGGATCGTGTTCCCCTCGTCCATCAGCTTGAGAGCGGCCTTGATCTGGTACTGCCGCATGGCGGGCAACTGTTGACTAACTAGCTGCAGTGTTTTTTCGTCCATAAGTCCTCCGTTCAGTCTACTTCCACCAGGTATCTAATGGAGTGATCGGCTGGTGGCGTTTGTGCCGCGTCTTCTTGTACCAGTCTTCAATCTTCTCGGCTGCCTTTTCGGCAATCTCATGCCCCTCGAGGTAGTTATCAATATCCTCGTAGCAAACACCCAGGGCTACTTCATCGGCCCGCATCGGCTTATCGTCTTCCAGGTCAGCGGTTGGGGTCTTCTCGTACAGGTTAGCCGGCGCCTGCAGGTACTTCAGCAGGGTCTTCCCCTGCCGCTTATCCAATCCAGACAATGGCGTGATGTCAGCCCCGCCGTCGCCAAACTTGGTATAGAAACCAGTGACAGCCTCGGCGGCGTGGTCGGTCCCGACGACGGCACCCCGGTATTGCCCGGCAATGGCGTATTGCACGATCATCCGCTCCCGGGCCTTAATGTTGCCCTTGTTGAAATCGCTGATCTCAGCGCCCGCCTCTTCCAGCGACTCAACCATGGCGTCTGTTGCCGGCTTGATGTTGACCCGCATCGTCTTGTCGGGCTTGATGAAGTCGTTGATGGCCTCCATCGCATCAGATTCGTCAGCCTGGGTACCGTATGGCAGGCGGACGGCGATGAACTGGTAATCATCGTCGTTAGTCTCCCGCCGTCGCTGTTCAACCGCTAATTGGCAAAGGCGGCCAGCCAGGGTGGAGTCCTGACCGCCGGAGATCCCCAGTACCAGGACCTTCATCCCCGTCTTCTGCATGAAGTCGTGGATGAACTTAACCCGCTTTTCAACCTCTTCCTTAGGTTCAATGTTGGGGCTGACCTTCAAAGCATCAATAATCTGTTCCTGCATTTTACGCATAGTTAGTTACTCCTCATGACCGAGTGTCTTAACGTACTCATGAATATGGTGAATCATCTGCAGCTTGTTGTCATAGCACTTCTGTGAGAGGTCGACCGGGTAAACCTCGGGGTTGAGGTCGCGCTTGTACTCGTCCCAGAGGCCATCCAGGCTCGCAGTCCGGTGGTCGCGGATCTCATCGAGACTTGGTTCGTCATAGACATACTCGCCATCTTTCCAGATATCCTTCAGCATTGGCCGAGCGATGAAATCATTGACGTCCTTTTGCTGCAATGGGAAGTTCGGGTTGAACATGTTCAGTGAATCCTGTTCACGGGGATCCTCATCGTCCAGCGTGATGTAATCACCCTCGCTCTTCTTGTCAGCCCGGTCGTTGATCCGCCAGACCTGCTTCTTGCCGGGAGTTGACATCTTAGCCACGTTATTGGACAGCTTAATGGTGTCGACCATCTGGCCCTGGTCATCCTCAACCGAGACCAGCTTGTAGACTGCCCCCAGGGTTGGCTGGTCGTAGGCGGTGATCAGTTTCGTCCCGATTCCCCAGACGTCGATCTTGGCCCCCTGCATCTTCAGGTTCTGGATGGTCTTTTCGTCAAGGCCGTTGGAGGCAAAGATCTTCACGTCCTTGAAGCCGGCATCATCCAGCATCTTCCGGACCCGCTTCGACAGGTAGGCCATGTCGCCACTGTCGATCCGGACCCCGATGAAGTTGATCTTGTCGCCGAATTCCTTGACCACCCGGATGGCGGTTGGCACCCCGCTCTTCAGCGTGTCAAAGGTATCGACCAAAAAGACACAGTCGTGGTGCGTCTCTGCGTAAGCCTTGAAGGCATCGTAATCGTTCCGGTAAGCCTGAACGAGGGCATGGGCGTGGGTCCCAGAGATTGGAATCCCGAAGAGCTTACCGGCCCGGACATTACTGGTGGCGTTGAAACCGCCGATGTAGGCCGCCCGGGTTCCCCAGATCGCAGCATCCAGCTCCTGGGCCCGGCGTGAACCGAATTCCATCACACTCTGATCGCCGACGATCGACTTAATCCGGGACGCCTTCGTGGCCACCATGATCTGGTAGTTGAGGATGTTCAAAACCGCCGTTTCAATCAACTGACCTTCAATGATCGGGGCGTCAACCTGAAAGATCGGTTCGTGGTTGAAGACAAAGTCCCCTTCCTCGAAGCTGCGGATGGAACCGGTAAACTTGAAGTCATGCAGGTATTCCAGAAAATCATCGTCGTATTGGCCAGTCGACTTGAGATAGTCGATATCGCTATCCGTGAAGTGGAGCTGCTTAACGTAACGGATGATGTGGTCAAGCCCGGCAAAGACTGCGTAACCATTTTGAAACGGCATCTTCCGGAAGAAGGCCTCAAAGACCGCCCGGCGGTTGGCGAGTCCCTGCTTCCAATACGTCTGCATCATGCTCAACTCGTAAGCATCGGTGTGCAGTGCCAAACTATCATCAGGATAATTGAATTTCATGAATCTTGATCCTCTCAAATAAATAATAACGTTATTGTAGCACGAAATAAGTTCAGGGTCCGCCAACTTACTTTTCCAGCACGAACTCGAACCGGGAGCCGACGTACTGAGTGTGCACATACTCAAATGGCCGCCCATCCTGCAGGTAGGACAGCTGGGTCATCCGGAGCAGGGCATCCCCCCGTTTGATCTGCAGGTAGGTTGCGATCTTCTCAGTGGCCTTGGTGGCCGAGATTGCCTGGGTGGCGTGGCCGGGATAGAGGTGGGCCTTCTTCTCCAGGGTCCGGTAGAAGGAGCTGGTAACCTCCTCCTTGCTGAAGTCCTCCACCAATGCGGCTGGGACCGTCGCCACCTCGTAGCAGAGCGGCACATCATCTCCATAGCGGACCCGTTCCATCCGGAGCACCTTAGCTCCAGCCGGCAATTCGAGCTTCTCGACTTCCGTTTGGGATGGAATCGTCAGGTGGTAGGAGATCGTCTTGCTCGACGCCTTTTTGCCGGACACCTGCATCAGCTCAGTAAAACTGGTCACCCCGGACATTTTCTCCTGGACCTTGCGATTGGCCACAAAAGTTCCTGAACCAACCCGCCGTTCCAGGATCCCCTCATCGACCAGGGCCTGAATTGCCTGGCGGAGGGTCATCCGGCTGACATCAAAGCTGGCCGCCAATTCCCGTTCGGCGGGGATCTTCTGGCCGACCTTCCACTTACCGCTCTCGATGTTTTCGCGTAATTGATTATGAATCTGAATATATACTGGTGATCCCATGTCTCTCTTCTCCTAAAGCCAAATATTACTTATTGTTGGTCCTATTTTAACACGATGTTAGTTATCTAGACCAATCATCTACTCATCTTGCTTATCCGCAATAAACAAAAGCAGAACCTTGCGATCAGTTCCAATAACCAATTGCAAAATTCTGCCTTAATTTAATTATTTTTGCGCAATGCCAGGCCCTTCTCCAGTGACCGGTCGACAATGATCGACTGGGAATCGGCAACTGGATACTCGGTCTCGGGGTTCATTTCCTCCGCGTAGGACAGTTCGGTGCAGCCGAGGATGACAATGTCGGCCCCTTCTTCTTCAATCATCCGCCGCACCAGCTCGTGGTACTTCTTACCGTCGGAGCGACCGCCTTCCTTGATGTCGTGGTAGATGAGATCTTCAGTCATGTCGACGATCTCAGGGGTCGGCTTAACCTCTTCGTAACCAGCCTCCGTGATGTAGTGGTCGTAAAGGCCCGCTTCAACCGTCCCCCGTGTTGCCAGCAGGCCGACCTTCTTGGCATCCGGCTTGATCTTCTTGATCTCGTTGACCGTCTCCTGGAGCATGTTCAGAATCGGGATATCGGTTGCCGCCTGCAGCTTGTCAAAGGCATAGTGGGCAGTGTTGCAGATCAGGACAAAGAAAGCCGGCTTGAGTAGACTCTGCTGCTTGATGTCCTCGATCAGATCCAGGTTGTAATCGGGTTTGCTGTGGTCGAGGATCCAGGTCGTGCGATCGGGTACCGTGGCGTGGTTAACCACGATGTAGTCCAGGTAATCCTGGTCACGGTGAATTGGGGTCCGCGCATCAAGAAGCCGAACGTAACTTTCGGTGGCTAATGTTCCCATGCCGCCAAGCACTGTAAAGAATTTTTTCATAGTATTATTTACCTTTCTTATCCAACCATTATGACAGCAAGGCCACAAAGATTGGTCCTAGTAGTGTGATTCCGATATTACCAACAACGAAGGCTGGCGTAAAGGCAGCCGCATAGTAGGCGCCACCCTCGGGCCCCGCCTTCTGTGAGATCTCGCTCATCGCTGCGGCAATGGTCCCGGATCCGGTCAGCGCCCCCAGCAGGGCCAGGGGTTCCATCCGCAGAACATACCGGCCGAACAATAACGTCAGCAGGTGCGGTGCAATCGAAACCACGGCCCCAACAACCAGAACACCGAAACCGAGGCTCTTGATCGCCCCGGTGAAAGCCTGGGCGGATTGCAGACCAACCGTACCAACAAAAAGGGTCAGGCCGAGGCTCTGCAGGAAGTTCGTCACGGTCGTTGGAATCGACTTGTAGTCGCGGTGCCGATCGATCCAGGAGCTGAGAACCAGCCCCATGATCAGGGCCGCGGTTCCGTTCCCAAGCTGCAAGGGAATACCATTTAATTTTAAGCCGATAATCCCTAAAAGGGAAGCCCCACCAATTCCTAGAGAGAACAGGACGTAGTTGATGGCCTGGTCGGTAGTAGCCCAGCGTCCGAGCTGGTGCAGGATGTGGGCCGTCCGCGAGGTATTACCGGTCAAAGAGATGACATTGCCAGGACGAAGCTGGTTGATCAGCTGCTCGTTCCCCGTAATCGGGTCCTGAATGTTGATGAAGACGCCGTGCTGCCGCAAGATGGCCAGTTGAACCGGCTTAAACTTCTTGCCGAGGACGAATTTCCGTTCCTTCGGCGCATTGGTCGGCGTCAGGACCTCCTTGATCCCTGGGACCTGGTGAAGACGGTCGAAATGAACCGCATAGCCGATCACGGTCACCAAATCGCCCGGGCGAATTTTGTATTCAAGGTGGTCCGTCATCTCATGGCCGCGAAAAACCGCCAGGGCGATGATCCGGTAGTTAGTCCACTTGTTGAAATCGGCAATGGTCTTGCCCACCAGCGGTGAGTCGGCAGCCACCTTGTAGGTCCGCCGCCAAGTGGGGTTAGGGTTCTTAGCGTGGAAGTGGTACTTGCGCGCCATCGCCGGCCCCTGCTTTTCAATGCTGATGCCCATCATCTTAGGGGCCAGGTCCCTCAGGAAGATGATGACCCCCAGGGTCCCAAAGACGTAGGTCAAGGCGTAGGCAACCGGCAATTGGGCCTCATAAGTAGCTTTGACCGCGTGACTGACCGGCAATGACCCAATCGTCTGCAGGGAACTGGCGACCGTCGCCGACTGGGTCAGCGAACCGGAGATAACCCCGGCCGCGATCCCCGGTCCGATATGGCAGGCAGCAAAGAGTCCCCAGCCGACCAGGAAGACGGTCACCATCCAGAAGAGACTGGCGATGACAATCCGCACCCCGAACAGGCGCAAGCTGACCAGCAGCTGGGGCCCGATCCGGTAGCCGACGGAGAACATGAAGGCCCCGAAGAAGATTGTTCCCAGCATCTCGTTACGCGGGAAGGCCCCGATCTGGCCGACAATTAAGGTGACAATCAGGGTCCCCACGGTCGCCCCGATGTTGAACTTGCCGCCGATCTTGTAGTTACCGATCGCAAAGCCCAGGGCCATACAGATAAATAGGGTAAAGACCTGATTATTCACCATGAAGTGAATGATTGTATCCATCATTAATTATCTCTTTTGTACTTTCTTTATGATTCAGTCACATTATCACATTGATGATAAGCTAATTCAATCGAATCGCCGCTTTTAACGACACATAACCGATATTGTTCATATCGGGTTCCCACATTTGAAATAAATGCGGCCCGTGACGATAATCTCTACCGTCACAGGCCACTGATTTTAATGTTTTAAGGCTGGCTTACTTTTTTTCAACGAAGTACTTCTCAAAGTTCTTCTGGTAGTTGTGGTTGATCCGCTTCTCCATCAGCCACCGCATCAGGTTCATGTCCTTGCCGTAGTGGAAGGTCGTCCCGTAGTGGCCCTCTTTGATCAGCTGTTCCGCCTGGTGCTTGATTTCGTTATCCTTGGCATATTCGAGAAAGGTCTTCTTCCCGACCCCGAGCCAGAGTTGGTACTTCTTCGGGTCCTTGTTGGCATAAATCGTCTCCTGGTCCTTGAGGCTGTCGAAGATGTAGTCCTCAACCGGGAACGTTGCCAGCTGGTGGTCATTCAGTGAGACAAAGAAGCTGGAGCGCCCTTGCCGCGGGTTAAGATCAAAGACCTTGAACTGGCCATCGCGGCGGTCGTACTTCAGGTCGAAGTTGACAAAACCGGTAAACTTCACGCTCTCTAAGAACTTCTTGATGTTCTGGTAGATCTGCTCGTCATAGGCCGGCATGATGGCAACATAATTACCGACGTTGGCCGGATTACAATCTTCCAGCAATGGGTGGCCGAGACTCATCAATTTGACCTCGTGGTTACGGTCAACGTAGCAGTTGATCGTCCGCATGTTGCTGTCGTCACCAGGGATGAATTCCTGAAGGATCAGGTCGCCCTTGTATGGGCTGTGCTCATAGATGATTTCCAGTACTTCTTGAAGGCGCTTGGCATCGTTGATGATGTAGGCCTTCTCGTAGCCTTCAAAGTTTCCCTTGTGCCATTCAACCGCGTCCGCTGCCTTCAGGGCAATTGGGAAATCAAACGGAGACTGGTAATGCTTGTAGTCCGTCTCCGGGGTCAGAATGTCCGTCTTCGGGTATGGCAAGCCGTACTGTTCGCAGACCTGGTAAAATTCTTCCTTATTGGTCAGCTTAGCGACTTCATCGTAATCGGCATATGGGCAGGCCATGTACTTGGAAAGTTCCTTGCGATGCTTGCTGACCAGCTCCGTGTAGTCATCTCCGCAGCTGATCAGGACGACCTTCTTGCCCTGGGCAATGTACTGTTTGGCAGCATCGATCAGGACTTTGGTAAACACGTCCGGGGCCTGCAGGTTCTCGTTAAAGTGCAGGTCCACAATCTTGGAATACCGGGTTGGGGCCAACTCGTGCCGTGCGTACAGGTGGGACTTCACCCCGTACTTTTCATACATCGACCGCGCCATTCCATAGGCGTTAAAATCGCTTCCTAAAATCAGCGGAACAAATGGTTGTTCGCTCATCCTTGCTCACTCCTTAAAATTCAGCACTGCTTATTACGAACCCCTATTTTACCATACTTCAGCGCCAATAAAGCCCCAATCATTTACTGGTCTTAGAAAGCTGGCGCTGCCAACGATAATTAGTCACGATCGCGATCACAACCACCACCGCCGGGGCCGTCAGCAGAAGGTAGTCAATCCGACCACCAACGAAGGTCCGCTGGGCCAGCGAGCCGGTACTATGCTGCTGGGTCAATGCGATCACCGAGGCCAGCAGCCCTGTCCCCAGCGAGCCGGCAAACTGCTGAACCATGTTGAAAATCGAGTTGACATCAGAACTATTGCGCTGTTCTACCAGGACGGAAGCGTTAGAGATCGTGTTCCCAAAGGCAAAGTTGAATCCCGCCCGCAGGATCACGAAGAAGAGCATCATCCACCAGGCCGTCAATTGATGTTGAAAGACGGCGAAGCACGCTGTCCCGACCAGGAGGAGGGTTCCCCCAAAGGTCACCGGCCGTCTAAAGCCCTGTTCATCTGCCAGGCGACCGGCCAGCGGGGCCAAGAATGCGCCGAGAACCGAACCCGGCAGGAGGATCAGCCCGGCCACCGTCGCCGATGTATGGAGGACATACTGGGCATACAGAGGAATGACCAGAGAAATCCCAATGTTGATGAACTGCAGGCTGAAGTAGGTCAAAGTCGACAGCCGCAGGGGCTTTACCTTGAAGACCGTCAAGTCAAACAGCTGGGAGTGACCATGGTTGTTGATGTAGATGAAGAGGCCGAAGCAGATTACTGCCGCTACCAGCAGGCCCCAGAAGAGCAGGCCGAAGCCGCTCTTCCCGATGGTCGAACAGGCATAGACAACCGCAAACAGAGATAGCGCCAGGGTAATCAGACTCCCATAGCTGAAGGATTGGTCATTGCCAAGCGGCCGGTTGCGGATATAGAGCTGGCCGACCACCAGGCTGATCAGGGCCAGCGGCAGGAGCAGCCAGAAGATCATCCGCCAGGAGAAAGCCTCGGAGATAAAGCCCCCATAGGTTGGTCCAAGCGCCGGGGCAAATGAGATCACCATCCCCGCAAAACCTGTTATCGCGCCCAGCTTCTCCCGCGGGATCTCCGTGAAGATCAGGTGGAAGAGGATCGGAGTCGCCAAGCCCGTGGCCACGGACTGGATCAAGCGCCCGATCAAAAGCACCGGGAAGTTAACCGCCATGGCGCTCAGGACGTCACCGACAATAAAGGCGGTGACAGCCACCAGGTGCAGCCGCCGCGCCGTGAACTGGCGCAACAGGTAGGCTGTCGTCCCCATTGTGATCGTCACCATCAGCAAATACCCGGTGGTGATCCACTGAACAACATCCAGCGAGACGCGGAACAGACTCGCTAACTCCGGATAGGTAACGTTCATCGAAGTCTCATTCAGGATCCCGATAAAGGTAATCAGCGCCAGGGCCCCCAGAGCGGCATAGATATGTTTTGGTTTTGTTTGCTGCAAAGCAACCCCTCCTTACAAAAATTACAGATAAAAAGGGTGCTAACGGTGATTTGCTCCACCATAGCACCCTGATATTTCTTTGGTAACGAATCAATTATACCAAAGGTCATCTTGAATTTCATGCAGGAATTTACAGTTGGCTAAGTGCCCGCAGCCACTGTTGAGTCCCCTCGTCCAATTGCGAATCAATCGTAAACGGGAACGGGGACAGCAGCGCCCGCACCTTCGCCCAGTCAATCGTCCCGTCGTGGTAGATACTGCCGTACAGCAGCTGAGCCGTTTGTTGCTGCATAGCCGCCGGAACGTTGGGCCGCTTCAGGAAGGTGATCGCTGCCGCCTTCTTAGCCAGCAATTGGGCCACCACCTTCGTCAGGTCAGCCGTCGTCACTGTCGTGGTCACGTAGCACCGCTGAGCTAGCGGTACTGCCGGCAGCTCCTTCTTCAGGAAGTCCTGCAGGAGGTCCCACTGCGGCAGCAGCTGCATGTAGAATTGCCACGGGGCCCGGTGGCTGATGTCATCCAAGAGATCCGGCACCAGGCTGGCCAGGTCCCCCTGGGCGGCAACCAGCTGGTCGAATACTTCAATCAAAAAACGCTGGGCGGTCTCCTGGGCAGCATGCGGGATCCGTTTCTTGGCCGTCAGGTTGAACCGGACAAGGAGGAAATCCGGAAACTGGTCCGCGGAAATGGTCTTTCCCCGCTGGCGACTGCGCACCTTAAAGTTATTGAGCTGTTTGAGCCGGGCTGACTTGGCAAATTGTCCCTGTTTTGGCATGATTGATTTCCTTTCTATAAAAACAAAAGTTCCTAAGACATAATAGCACATCTCAGGAACCTGCTTATTTTAATTAGTCAAGTTGTTTCTTCCGGTTACCCTCATCGTCACGGAATGATGACTTGATTGGGTAAGTCAGGTGAATCGTGGATGGAACAACCAGCGGAATGACGATCACGAGGATAATCAGCCCACAGATAACGGTCATCGCTACCTCGATCAGGGTTGGAATACCGGATGGGATCAAAGCCGCAAAGGTACCGCTCAGGATAATGGCCGCGAAAATCACCACGGTCCCGATTTTCTTAGCCGCCCGGACAATCCGCTCGGTCGGCAGGTACTTGGTCTGGTCAATGTTCCGGTAACGCATGACGAGGAAGATACTGTAGTCAACCCCAAGGGCCAGCAGCATGATGAAACTGAAGAACGGCGTGTTCCAGGTCAGCATTGGCCGGCCGAGAAATGCCCGCGTCATCAGGTGGGTCAGCGACAAAGCTGCCATGTAGGCAGAAACCAGCGTTCCCAAAATGTAGACTGGCTGGAGGAATGACCGAGTGATCAGGATCAGAGCCAGGCTAATCCCGATGACCATGATGGCCGCGGTCCGCATGAAGTCACCGCCCGCAACACTCTTCGTGTCCGTAATCTTAGATGATTGACCGCCGACAACCACGGTGGCGTGACGCAGGGCCGTCCCCTTCAGGCTGTAGCGAACCAGGTTGGTGATCTGCGGAATCTCCCGTGTTGCCCGGGTCCCGCTTGGGTTGGAGTCCAGGACAATCGTGATCTTAGCCGTCTTCTTATCAGCAGACAGGTAATTGTCAATGGCCGCTTGGAACTCACGGTTGTGCAATTGGTTGTTCGGAATGTAGAAATCCTTGGCCGCTGTCGAGTTCTGCAGGCCGGTCAGGTAATCACCGCCCTGGCTGAGGCCGTCACTCATCCGGCTGACCCCCTGCATCATCTGCATGCCGCTCTGTTGTTGGGCCTGCAGCTGGGCTGGACTGGCCCCGGACATTGCTGCCTGAGCCGCCGCAGCACTGGCCTGGCTCTGCATTCCTGATGAAAGCTGGGAGATGCTGGACTGGGCCGTGCCGAGCTGACCGTTGATCTGCTTCAATTGGTTGTTGACGTAGAGTTCATCAACCTTGGAACCGGCCGGCTGGGTAACGGAGGCTACCGTCTTGACCCCGTTGCTCTTCTTCAACTGGTTGGTAACCCGGTCGATCAGCATCAAGTCCTGCTCGTTATCGAGACGGTGCTTAGACTTGATGTAGACGGTCGTCGGTTCTGCCGTCCCCTTGGAGAAGTGGTCTTCAACGACCAGCAGCCCCTTCTTAGAAGGAACAGTGTTGCTGATTTCATCCGCATCATCATAATTCAGGTGATTATGATAAGAAAGACCGACTGGCAACAGAATGGCAAAGACGACTACCAGGGTGATGATTGGGTGCAGAACCGAGCTCTGGGCCATCTTGTTCCACAGTTTGCTAGTGGACTCACCCGTGAACTTCTTGTCCGGCCAGAACATCTTCTTACCGAGCGTGGCCATGAAGAATGGGTTCAGGGTCAACAGCAGAACGAGCAGGACCGCTACCCCCACGGCCACCTCAACGGCAGATTGGTAAACCGAGAACTTGGCCAGGACCAGGGAAGTAAAACCGATCAGAATTGAGGAACCGGAATACAGGATTGTCCGGCCGGCATTGTGCTGGGCTTCCCGGGCGGCTTCCCACTTGTCCATCCCCTGACCGAGGTTCTCCTTGAACCGGTTATACATCAGGATGTTGTAGTCCGTCCCAATTCCAAAGAGGACGATCACCATGAAGACCTGGGTGAAGTTGGAAAACGGAAAGTTAGCGTGCTTCACCAGGTTCGTCACAATACTGAATGAAGTGATGAAGGCAATCCCGACGTTCAGCAGGGAGATCAATGGCGTGATCGGTGAACGGAAGACCAGGAGTAAGACAACGAAGATGAAGATGACGGAGATGGTCTCAGTTTTCTTGATCCCCTCTTGAACCGCCCCAGAGAAGTCATCGTTTAGGATATCGGCCCTGGCGATGTAGGTCTTAACGCCATTGGTCTTAGCCGCGCTGGACAGCTGGCGGTTGATGTACCGCAGAGTCCCATGGTCCTTGCTGACGTTCAGCTGGGCAATCTCCGTGGTCTTGTCCTTGGAAATCAGTTGCTTACGCGTTGCCGCATTGTCATTCGGCCCCGTAACTGCCTTGATCCCATACTTACCACTGTGCTTTTCTAAGTGGTCAATGGTTTTCTGGACATTTTGCTTGTCCTTCTTTGTCATTGTCCAGTCGCCATTATTGAACACCGCCACCACCTGGTAGGTGGTGTTCTGGTGATGCCCCCAGTGATCGTTTTGCAACGCACTGGCAACTTGGCTCTGGTCACTCTTTGGCAAGTTGATTGCAGAGTGTTCACGGGTCAACTGGTTGACGTTGGGCAGGGCAACGATGGCAACCACCGTGATCACAATCCATGCAATCAACGCAAATACGTGATTATGAACCAATTTCTTCAAAATAACAAAATCCCTCCCTCTCATGTCCTCGGCCGGTCCTGCCAAGGCCGGCCGTTTTTGGACAGCATGGTAAATAATTTAATTCTTTACAAGGGGACCCATTCAAGCACACTTTGAGCTATTTGTTTCATTTCAATACATTCATTGAAAATTAAACTTTAAAACAAAAAAAGACGATGGTCAATCAACCATCATCTTTAATCAGTTGGGCTAGCTGGATTCGAACCAGCGCATGACGGTACCAAAAACCGTTGCCTTACCGCTTGGCTATAGCCCAATAATAAATGGGGGAGAGTGGATTCGAACCACCGAACCCGAAGGAACGGTTTTACAGACCGTCGCGTTTAACCAGACTTCGCTACTCCCCCAAAAGGGTTCATCGATCAACTGTGCAAGCACAACTAATCAACGTTTATTATAATACCGAATTCCACAAGCAAATGCAAGCCCTAATTGTAATTTTTTTAATTGCGTCCCCCTCCCCATTAAAAAAGCCCACCGGACACTTGCCGGCAGGCTTTTAGTAGTAATCAAGTTTAATTGTAATGCTTAGTCAACGCCACCCATGAGACGGTGGATCCGCTTGACGAAGAACATCAAGATGACCCCGAAAACGATACTTACAATCCCGATCGTCAGGAAGTAAGGAACTTCCGTTGCGGATGAGTAGAATTTAACGATCTGGGCGTTAACCGCTTGGGCAGCGGCATCGGCCAGGAACCACATACTCATCATCTGGGACTTGAAGGCCTTTGGTGCCAACCGCGTCGTAACTGACAGACCGATTGGCGAGATCAGCATTTCACCGATTTCAACGATGAACCAGGAACCGACCAGCCAGAATGGGGAAACCCGTCCGGCGGTGGTACCGTGAATCAGTGCTGGCAATGCCATGAAGGCGTATGACAGACCGGCGAAGACCAGCCCGGCAGCAAATTTACCAGGGGCACTTGGTTGGCTCTTCCAGTGGTCCCACAGGGAAACGAACACTGGCGTCAGGATCATGATGAACAGGGGATTCAAAGTCTGGAAGTTGGCCGCAGCAAAGTGCCAGCTACCAATGTGAAGAATTGTCCGCTGTTCGGCGAAGAGGGCCAGAACAACTGAACCAGATTCTTCAATTGCCCAGAAGATAACAGCGGCGATGAACAATGGGATGTAAGCAAGCACCCGGGAGTGTTCTTCCTTCGTTACCTTCTTGGAGTTCAGCATCATGATGAAGTAGTAAACTGGCAAGGCAATCGCGATAATCGTGATAATCGTGATGACGTTGGTGATGTTCAATTGACCAACAGCGGCCAGCAGGCCCAGCACAACGGCCAGGACAACGATCCCAACCAGAGTCCAGATCATGACTGGACGAAGGCTTTCCTTGTCAATCGGATCGTCTGGGTACAGGCTATCCTTTGACAGGTATTTCCGCCCGCCGATGACGTACTGGACCAGGCCGAAGAACATCCCGATAGCAGCCAGGGAGAACCCGGCATGGAAGTTCATCTCACCATGGAAGAGGTTCATCCCGAAGCCGTTAGCAGCCCACGGAACCGCCCATGGGGCAACCGCGGCCCCTAAGTTGATTCCGAAGACGAACATACTGAAACCGGAATCCCGGCGCCGGTCATTCTCAGAGTACAGGCCCCCGACCATTTCGGAAACGTTTGGCTTCAAGAGCCCGGTCCCGGCAACGATCAATGCAATCGAAACATAAAGGGCGCTAACCCCGAACGGCAGTGACAAGGCGATGTGCCCGAACATGATTAGGACACCACCGATGAAGACAGTCCGCCGTGGGCCCCAGACCCGGTCAGACAACCAACCACCAACAACCCCGGACAGGTAAACTAGGGAACCGTAGATCGACATGATCGAGGCGGCAGTGGTTTCGCCCATCCCCAGGCCGCCCTTAGTGACGGCATAGTACATGTAGAATAACAGAATTGCCCGCATTCCGTAGTAACTGAACCGTTCCCACATTTCAGTGAAGAACAGGGTCGAGAGACCACGCGGTTGCCCGAAGAATGCGGTATCAATATCTTTTTGTTTGCTCATAAAGATTTGATTCCTCCATTTATAATTACAGTCAGATTAATCATTGTGGAATACTCATTCCGAATATTAGAAAAGTCTAACCTTCTTATAACAATGTAATTATTTTAGTCCTCCCGCTCTGAATAGTCAATTACAAAATAAAGTTTTGATGAGAGAAAAGTGGGAAAACGTTTCATTTTACTTAAAAAATTTCAGGTCGCTTTCTACACATATTAACTTAATTAAGCATACACCCTAATTTATTTAAAAAGAAAAGCAGTCCCGCCTAACGATGACTGCTTATTTTCCACAGCCGAACCTAATATAGGCCAGAATTACTGTTCCGACTAAGTAAGCCACTGATAACACAAAGATGGCATTCCCAATATTATCCCAAGATCGACTGTCGAAGAACCCCAGGAAGAACATGCTCAAGCCTAGGCCGATCAGACCAGGGGCAATAATCAACCCCGGTTTCTTGAGTTCCTCCTGGCTCTGTTTCCCATGGCCGACCAAGAGCCGTAACCACTTGCCGCGGGTAAACTGAATCCCGATCACCATGAAGACCACACATAATGTCAGATACAAGATATCCATTAAGATCCCCCACTCAATAAAAAAACGGCTGATGAAAAACTCACCAGCCGCCTTAGTAGCTCCGGCAGTCAGACTCGAACTGACGACAACCTGATTAACAGTCAGGTGCTCTACCAACTGAGCTATGCCGGAATAACAAATCAACAATAGATATTATATCTTACCACAATAGAAATCGTCAAGCTTTATTTTCAGATTCAAACCGCTTTCCCACCTATGTATCATTTAACAATTGTCATATTATCCTTTATAATTTACTTATAAAAAGTAAGCTCTGAAGGAGGCCATCTTATGGCAAAGACAATTGTACTTTATTATTCCGCTACCGGAACCACTAAGAAGGCGGCCGAGGAAGTCGCCAAGCAATTGGGCGCTGATATCGCCGCAATTCACCCGGTTAAGCCCTACACCGCCACGGACCTTAACTGGCATGACCAGTCAACCCGGGCCACGGTTGAACAAAAGCAAGAACACGACGGCCGGGTGCCAATCAAAGACGACCTGCCTGACATGGCCCAATACGACAACGTCATCATCGGTCACCCGATCTGGTGGGGAATTCCACCGCGTTTGATTGCTGCCACGATCGACAAGCTGGACCTCAACGGCAAGGTTCTGGCCACATTTGGAACCTCCAGCAGTTCTGGCTACGACCGTTCCCAATCAAATGTCGCCCGAACCGTTAAGGAGAACGGTTACCAGTTAGCTCTTCAGCAAGGCGCCGTGCTGAATTCACCAGCGGCATTGAATAACTGGGTAAAATCTCTTCAATTAAAGTAATTACGAACTAAGGCATCCTGCACCTGTACAGGATGCCTTTTATTAAGGAAGTCCTGAAGCTGTGCTCCTTCACTCTTCATTTGAAACTCCTCTTTACAACTACTAAGAATCCCGTCCATCCTACTATTACTTGCTTTTGTTCAAGTTCACTGTGTACTTTACTGTGGAGAAAAAGCCTATATACCGATCATTAACAGTCGATATATAGGCTTTTAATACTTCTTAAGTAAGAATGATGCCGACAAGAGGAGTCGAACCTCCGACCTTCTCTTTACGAGGGAGATGCTCTACCAGCTGAGCTATGTCGGCATAAAAGAAAAGATGTCAACCAAACCAGTCAACATCCTACAACTCCGGCAGTCAGACTCGAACTGACGACAACCTGATTAACAGTCAGGTGCTCTACCAACTGAGCTATGCCGGAATAATACGCGTGGCAACGTCCTATCCTCGCAGGGAGCGATCCCCCAACTACTTTCGGCGTGTTGAAGCTTAACTTCTGTGTTCGGCATGGGAACAGGTGTATCCTTCAAGCCATCATCACCACACTACCCTCGCGGGTGAGAGCTTGTGCTCTCAAAACTAAACAATATCTAATCCCACCAACAAACCTAACCGCTCTGCTTGGTTAAGTCCTCGACCGATTAGTAATGGTCCGCTCCATGCATCGCTGCACTTCCACTTCCATCCTATCTACCACATCATCTCTGTGGGGTCTTACTTCCATAAAGGAATGGGAAATCTCATCTCGAGGCGAGTTTCACACTTAGATGCTTTCAGCGTTTATCTCGTCCATACATAGC
>NZ_CANCWK010000027.1:0-21324 GCF_947381495.1 Limosilactobacillus galli
TGATTCAAAACTGCCCTTGTCCACAAATTCTAGCTGACGTCGGCTACGTCGGTAAAGACTTACGAAGTAAGGTTAAGCAACAAGGTCACGACATCTGGACGCCGTATCGTTCAAATATGAAAGGTGCAAAACAGCATAATCGGTCAGCCCGTAAGCGGACGCGTCGCCTTATTGAGACTTCATTTGCTAAATTGAAACTCTTGGGAAGCGAACAGACTTATGCTCGTAGTTTGGTGGGATTGCAAGCACAGATCGAGGCACTTGTCATGACGAATAATCTAGCAAAATTTGGAATGTTACAAACTAGCAATTGACGTAATTTAATAAACTCCCGAAAGGTCGATGAGAAAGCGGCCTTTTTATTATTCATTGATAATTAATTAAGACAAAACCACAATGTTTAAGAAAAGGTGAAGATTTTCGGGAACGCTTTCAAAAATTGTTCACCATTCCAAAACGGGCTAAAATTGTTCGATTGACGCTTAAGAGAACATTCTGATAAATCATTAATCATTCCTAAGCATTTGCTAAGTTCTGTTCCATTTTTGCTTAGCAAAAAATTAGCTAATTATTATCAGCGTTATGGAAGAACCTTGCTATAATAAAGGTGTTGAAAGATAATAAGTTTTTTTAGAAAAGGAAGGGTGTTTACCATGATGTCAGCTTTAAGTAACATGATTGCTGTTGTAAGTTTTGTTGGAATTATTATAGCTTCTGCTGCCGGGATGTTTGTAGGTGGTAAACCCCAACAATAATCTAAAAGATTAAGCAATTATTCATTTATAACAAAACCCACAGGTATGGTTATTGGGAGCATGCCTGTGGGTATTTTTTATCTAAAAAAGGGCTCCAGCCATGCTGAAACCCAGTTTAATAGTTATTTGATTAGCCAACCTTTACCGGCGTATCCGGGGTCTCCCCGTTCACCAGGGCCAGATTGTTGTCAAAGGCCTTCACAACCATGTTGCGAACCGCGTGCGTCGTGTAGAAGGCGGTGTGCGGCGTTACCAGAACGTTTGGCCGGTCAATCAGGTCCTTTAAGCGGGCGTCCGGAAATTCCTTACCCCGCCAGTCAGCGTTGAAAATGCCTACTTCGTTTTCGTAGGTATCCATCACGAAGCCAAAGAGCTTGCCGCTGTCCAGGGCCCGCACCACGGCGTCCGTGTCCACCAGGGCGCCCCGGGAGACATTGACCAGAACTGCATCGTCCTTCATCTTGGCGATGCTCTCGTCGTTGATCATCTTGATTGTGTTCTTCAGGGCAGGCACGTGCAGGGAGATTACGTCGGCCTGTTGGTAAATGTCGTCCAGGGAGTCGACGTAGTAACCAGCTTCCTCGAGCTTTGGATCATGGAAGACATCGTAGGCAATTACCTTGGCGCCGAAGCCTTCCATAATCTGCATGTAGACTTGGCCAATATGCCCAGTCCCAATAACCCCAATCGTCTGGTCACGAACCTCGCGCCCAATCGTCGGTGCCCAGCGCAGGTCGCCGCTCTCAATCTTGCGATCCAAGACCTTGGTCTGCCGCAGGATCCGAGCCGTCTGAATGGCAGCGTGTTCGGCAATTGCGTTTGGCGAGTAGACCGGCACGTTGGTGATTTCAAAGCCCAGTTCCTTAGCCGTGGCCATATCAATGTTGTCCACCCCGACGTTCCGCAGCGACATCTTGGTGATGCCCTCATCTGCCAATGCCCGTAGCGTTTCCGGCGTGTAGTCCAACTGTTGGTAGACAACCACGCCGTCTGCCCCGGCGGCCTGCTTGGCCGTTTCCGGGGTCAGCAGGTCGGCGGTGTAGTCAACGGTAACTTCGGGATGTGCCGCAGCCCATTCCTTTAAGTACGGTTCCTCATCCTTACGAATACTATATGCAAAAATTTTAGTCATTGAGATTCCTCCATTTCGTAATGTAGCAACAACTTCGTGAGGGTAATTCTTCCTCAAGATCATTATCCCGGAATTGATGCCTAATGCCAACTGTTTTATTGTAAATATTACTAATTTTAAGTAGCGGGATCGCCTTACTTGCTCTTCGCCACGTTCACCAGCATAATTAATATCAAAAAAGGAGATGTGTCACTATGTTCAACCTTCCCCTCGGCATCGGCCAGGTCCACGCCATGCACGAACTGTTCAAGGCCGACCCGCGCCTGGCAATCATCGTCTTGGCCCTGCTGATTGCCCTAGCCTTCTACTTCAATAACCGCCGCTAGTCCTTCAGCTGGGCCCCCAGGTCATAAGCTTGCTGGCCATACCGGTCAATTGCCGGGTGAGTCAGGGCGCCGTGGTCCCAGACGGTGCCGGCATCGTGCCAGCCGAGGTAGTTGGCCAGCTGGCGGTAGTTAATCTTCATTGAATCAAAGACGTGCTCATCCGGATCATAGGCGGTGGCCAGCATCATGATCTGCTTGTCCATCCCCTTCAGCGTTGTATTGATGTCGTAGAAACGATCAACGACCGTCTTGAGCAGCGAACTCATTGCGTAGTAGTAGACCGGCGTGACCAGCACGACCAGGTCGGCCTGGGTTACCTTGGTCAGCAGTTGGGCACAGTCATCGTCCTGGGGAATGGGATCCTCATTTTCCGCCACCATGACAAAGTTCGTCTGATGGTCAACGACATTGTAGCGGTCGACTTGCTGCCCCGCCACATGGGCCCCGGCAACAAAGCGGTCAGCCAGGTAGGTGGAGGCCCCGTCCGCGTGGGCACTCCCTGAAATTACGATAATTTTCATCCTTAATCACCCTTTCCAGTTTTCCTACCTAAACTCTAACGGAAACGCCGCCCCATGGCAAAATATTTGTCCCGGGCGGCGCTTTTTAATAAGTTTCTTGAAAGCGGTGTTATAAATTCGCCAATAATTCTATAATTAAGGTAAGAACAAATATGAGAGGGGTATTATCATGAAACGTCTATCAAATAAGCAGAAGCTGATCCTGATCCTCGTGATTGCTGCCATTGCGGTCTTCCTGCAATACGGCCTCCACTATCCGCTTCTTGCTCAGATCCTAGTGACCGTCGTTGGGGCGGCGGTCGCCCTGACGATGTTTGTCGGGATGATCAAGACCCTGCGCTCCGGTAAATACGGCGTCGACCTGTTGGCGATCATGGCCGTGGTCGCCACCCTGGCCGTCAGTGAGTACTGGGCCGCAATGGTCATTCTGGTCATGCTGACCGGGGGTGACGCCCTGGAAGACTACGCCGCCAAGAAGGCCAACACGGAGCTCAAGGCCCTGCTGGACAATTCACCCCAGGTGGCCCACGTCCTGGACGACACCGGTACTCACGACGTCAAAGTTGGCACTGTCCAGGTCGGGCAAAGCGTCCTGGTCAAGCCCGGTGAATTAGTGCCCGTCGACGGTAAGATCACCAAGGGCGCCGGCCTGTTTAACGAGTCCTCCCTGACCGGTGAATCCAAGCCCGTCGACAAGGGGGTCGGTGATGAGGTCATGTCCGGGTCGGTCAACGGGGACAGTGCCGCTACCATCACCGTCACCAAGCTGGCCAAGGATAGTCAGTACCAGCAGCTGGTCAAGCTGGTCAAGGAAGCCGAGAGTACTCCGGCCCACTTTGTCCGTCTCGCCGACCGGTATGCGGTCCCCTTCACCATCATCGCCGTCTTGATCTCACTGGTCGCCTGGTGGATCTCCAAGGACCCGCGGCGGTTTGCCGAGGTCCTCGTGGTGGCTTCCCCATGTCCCCTAATCCTGGCGGCCCCGGTGGCCATGGTCTCCGGAATGAGCCGGGCCTCCCGGAACGGGATTGTCGTTAAGACCGGGAGTGTCCTGGAGAAGCTGGCCGCCGCTAAGACTGGGGCCTTCGACAAGACAGGGACCATCACCAGCGGCCAGCTGACGGTCGACGAGGTTCTGCCGGCGGTTCCTGACAACCGGGACCGGCTCCTCCAGCTGGCCGCCAGCGCCGAGCAGGAATCGTCCCACATTCTGGCCCGGTCCCTCCTGGCCTTCACCAGCCAGCAGGCCGTCAAGCTCCAGCCCGTCACCGACCTGGTTGAAACAACCGGGAAAGGAGTCGCGGCCACCATCGATGGGCACCAAGTCAAAGTTGGGAAACTCAAGTATGTTGCGCCCCAGAGTAATCAGGCCCTGCTGAAAACTACCGCGATCTACGTCAGCCTGGATGGTGATTACTACGGGGCTGTCACCTTCACCGACCACATTCGTCCCGAGGCTAAAAAGACGATGGCCACCCTGCAACGGCTCGGGGTTACCAACCTGATGATGCTCACCGGGGACCAGCGGGCAATTGCCGAACGGGTCGCCGGTCAGGTGGGCATCACCAACGTTCGGGCTGACCTCCTGCCTAAGGACAAGATTGCGGCCCTCAAGAATGTCCCCGCTAACCTCCACCCCGTCTTCATGGTCGGGGATGGGGTCAATGATGCTCCATCCCTGGTAACCGCTGATGTGGGGATCGCCATGGGGGCCCACGGATCTTCCGCCGCCAGCGAGTCCGCCTCAGTGGTCATCTTAAAGGACGACCTCTATAAGGTGGCCAAGGCAGTCGCCATCTCCGAAGATACCATCCGGATTGCCAAGCAGGCGGTGCTGATCGGGATCGCTATCTGTACCATCCTGATGCTGATTGCCTCGACCGGGATTATTCCGGCCTTTGTCGGCGCCATGCTCCAGGAGGTCATCGACACCGTTTCTATTCTCTGGGCACTGAAGGCTCGGCAGATGCACGATTAACAATTTAGACATAGAAGGGCCGCGCAGAATCAGCGATGATATCTGCGCGGTTCTTTTATGCGGCGCTACTTTATATGTTAAGACTTCAAATAGTGAAACAAAATGATGACTTTTGGCATTTATAAACTAGTTTAGTAGATTAGGGGATGAAAAGTGATGAGCGAGAGCTTAACCGCCACCCTGGTAAAGGCCGCCCGGATTCGGGAATACGTAGCCGGGTACCCGGGCTGTGCACTGAAAGACATCGCTACGGACTTGAGTTTCAACAAGGCCACGGCTTATCGTCTTTTGACGACCCTGGTCCAGCTCAAGTGGCTGACCAAGCAAGCCGGCCGCTACTACCTGCGAACCCAGCAACGGGAGCGCCAATTTCAACCGGTAGGCTGGCTGGCCAAGCAAGTTGTTCAACCCCTAGTTGACGCCCGCCACCTGACAGCCTTCCTGGGGATGCGGTATAACGGTGCCCTGGTGATCTCCCAGGTTTTCGCTAGTGCAGACCGCCTTAGTGACTTTGCCCTGCTTGGCGAACAGCAATCGCTGAATGCCAGTGCCCTCGGCAAGTGTCTGCTGACGTTCATGGATGAACCGACCCGCAACACCATTTTACAAACGACAAAGTGGCACGCGGCGACAAAGAACTCCCTGACCGACCGCCAAGACCTATTGTACAGCCTGGCAGCCATTCGCAATCAGGGGTATGCCCTGGATGACGAGGAGGTCCAGCTCAACATGCGTTGTCTGGCCGTACCCGTTTACAGCCAAAACGGCCAGCTTGTGGCGACCCTCGGTGTTGCCGGATCCGATGCAGCCTTAAAGCGGCGGCAGATTAGGCTCCTCGCTCATGAACCTGATGGGGTTAGTCAGCAATTGACCAACCTGATTTTTTAACACTAGAGGAAATATCAATGTCAAACATCATTATCACTGGTGCCGGCACCGGGATGGGCCTGAGCATGACCAAGAAGTTCTTGGCTAATGACTGGCACGTCATCATGGCAGTCCGGAACGCGGCCAAGGCGGAGAAGGTCTATCAAGAACTGCAGGACCAATATGGCGACCAGGTTGCAATGTACCAGGTCGACGTCAGCAATGGCCAAGCCGTGGCTAAATTTGCTGAGCAGGTAAATACCCAGTATAACCAGGTCGACACGGTCATCAATAATGCTGGAATCTTCACCGGCAGCCTCCTGCACGAGCTCAGCAAGGAAGCCTGGGACAAGACAATGGCGGTCGATGTTAAGTCGATCTTCCTGATGACCAAGGCCTTTGTACCGGGGATGATGGCCCGCCATGCCGGCAACATCATCAACATCTCATCCGTTGCCGGTCTCCTTGGGGACTACAACATGCCCGCCTACAACGCTGCCAAGGGGGCCGGCACTAACCTGGTCCGGTCCATGGCCCTCGACTATGGTCAATACGGAATTCGGGTAAATAACATCAACCCCGGGGTCACGAATACGCCAATGTTCCAGGGGAACTCCGAAGAAGTTAAAGCTGCTTACCGAAACGACAGCCCACTCAAGCGCATTGCCGAACCGGAAGAGATTGCCAACGTCGCTTACTTTCTGGTTTCCGATCAGGCGAGCGCCATCACTGGTCAAAACGTCGGGGCTTCAATGGGCTACGGCATCTGGACCGGCCAGCCAAAACAATAATCGTAAATAAGTAATTAAACTCGAAAAGGAGCAGGACCGCGCAATCGCTGCGTCGTCCTGCTCTTTTTGTTTTAGTCCCGCCGTAATTGAAGACGGCCGTTAACCAAGTAGTTAGAAATATGCCATGTGTTATGATAAATTATAAATTTCAAAAATTAATAGGAGTTTTATAAAGTGATTCAACCAGACCAAAAGCAACCCAGTTCATTCATGGGGTTGCTGCCATTAATTGTTTTTGTCTTTTTGTATATTTTAAGTGGTGTCATCTCCGGCAAATTTGACTCAATGCCATTACTAGTAGGGATGATCATTGCGGCCATTGTCGGTTTTTGTTTGCCGGCACCCAATGGTCAAAAGAAATTGACCTTAGAAGAACGGGTGGCGGTCTTTTGCAAAGCCGGTGGCGATCAAGGCTTGATCATGATGATCGTCATCTTTATCTTGGCAGGGGCTTTTCAAGGTGTAGCAACTAAAATGCACGCTGTGTCGTCAATTACTAATATGTGCTTAAGCTTTCTGCCGCAAAATTTGATCTTACCCGGGATCTTTTTAATTGCCATCATCTTAAGTTTCGCCATGGGAACCTCAATGGGGACGATTGCTGCTTTGGTGCCCGTTGGTGTGATGATTGCTACCAAGACAGGGGTAAGTCCCGCGGTTGTCGCAGGTGCAATCGTTGGTGGTGCAATGTTCGGTGACAACAACTCCTTTATTTCTGCTTCAGCAATTGCGGCGGTCAACAGCCAAAAAGTGCTGATGAAGAACAAGTTTTTACTGAACTTTTTATATGATATTCCAGCGATTATCGTCAACTGCATCTTATTAGCGTTCTATCCCGTTAAAGATATAGCACTAACTAGTACATACCAATATAATCCTGTGGATATTGTTCCTTACCTCTTAGTCATTATTTTGTCTTTGGTCGGCATGAATGTGATGTCAGTGTTAATGATTGGCATTCTCTCTTGCTTATTAATCGGCGTGGTTCAAGGTGACTTTACACTAATTGGTTCGATGACCTATCTGCAAAAGGGCATGGCCGGGATGGAAGATATGTCATTAATTTGTATTTTTGTCGGTGGCGTTGTTGGATTGATGAATTATCTCGGTGGAATTCAATGGTTAATTGATAAATTGAGTAAAAACACGAAAAGCAAGCACGGTGCCTTGCTATCGATTGGCTTCTTAATTATTTTGCTGTGTCTGAGTACAACTAACAACACTGTGGCCATCATTACAGTTGGCCCATTGGCAGTTGATATTGGTAAAAAGTTCAATTTGTCTCGAACGCGCGTCGCCACAGCTTTATCAATGTTTGCTACTAACATTCAAGGATTTATCCCCTACGCCGGTCAGCTATTGGTATCTTCAGCGATGGCCAAGGTTTCTCCAGTGGCAGTGATGCCATACGTTTGGTATTGCTATTTGACCCTCATTATGAGTTTGATTTTAGCAATAACTGACTTTCCGAAAATTAAAGCTACGTCAAACGATAGTTATCAAAATTTTGAAAAATTGGATGATAGTGGTCGGGCGATATAATTGCCGGGCACTTGGGCCGCAATGCATTATGACATCTGGACCAGTCAACCAAGTAATTACACTCGAAAAAAAGAACGGGACCGCGCAATCGTTGCGTAGTCCCATTCTTTTTATTTTAGTCCCGCCGCAGTTGTAGCCGATCGTTAAAGAACTTAGTCAGGAAAATAATAATAATCAGGTAAATCCCCCAGATGATCCACGGGGTGGCCGGGGCCATGGTCACGTTGAAGAGCCAGGACAGCGGACCGACGAAGTGGTTATGCTGGTAGGTTGGCAGGAACATGCTGTCGCTCAGGGCGCTCAGTCCGCTTAGCAGCATCATCATGAGGATGATCAGCATCACCGGCAAGCCGATCCCCACTATGACCTTCCATTTCCGGTTCAGTAAGCTGAAGCCATTGCCGATCGCCTGGCAGGTCAGGACAACCGTTAAGAAACCCGCAAAGCTGACCAGCGCCTCCCGCCAGCCACCGAACGGCCGGTACGTCATAGTCAGGAGCTCATCGATCAGGTACACCAAGAGGGTACTGAGTACCAGGGCAACCAGGCGCCCCTGCCAGAGGGTGGAACGCGAAATACCGTTTTGAATGGCCCATTTAAAGTCCCCATAAGACATCACCAGGAAGTAGATCATCAAGATGGCTGGTAAGAACGTTACCAGTGATTCCGAGATCCCCTGCAGGCTAATCAGGAAGGACATTACATTGTGGTTAAAGATCAACCCAAGGAGGTCAATCACCAGCTCAAAGCCGACTACCCAGGCGATGGTAATCAGTGTTGCAACACCCAGGCGGTGAAAGACACTGCTGGCCACCATTTTCTGTTTCGTGTTAAGCATTCTTAACTTCGCCTCCGTTCGTTAAGTAGATGAATAGGTGCTGCAGGTCGTAGTGACCAAGCTCGACCGTGTCAGGAAGCACCCGCTGGTCATCAAGATCGTCCAGCAGGTAGGTTGTCCGGATGTTTCCCAGGTCCTCGCTGACCAGGACCCGGAGACCGGCCGTGTACTTGTCGACCTGGTCAGCCGGGCCGCTGACGGTGTGGGCCCGTTCAAGCAGGTTTTGAACATCATCATCGACGACGACCTTAGCTTGGTCAATGATGATCACGTGTTCCAACAGCTGCTGAACCTCCTCAATCAGGTGGGTCGAGAGGACAAACGTCCGGGGCTTGGCTTGGTAGCTCTTCAACAGTTCCTGGTAGAAGAGGTCCCGGTGGGCAGCATCCAATCCCAGGACCGGTTCATCCATCAGAATGTAGTCCGCGTCGACGTTGAGGGCCAGGACGAACTTGGCGATCGTCTGCTGCCCCGTCGACAGGTTGCTCAGGTGCTGCTTCTCGTCTAGGCCGAACTCCTTCAGCTGTCGCGCCGCCGTCTGGTAGTTAAACTGACCATACGCCTCGTTGGCCAGGTCGAACATCCGCAGAATACTGGTCCGCTTAGGATAAAGGTTAGTCTCACTCATCAGGAAGATCCGGCTGAGCACGTCATCATTATCGTTGGCATCCTGGTCCCCCAACTTGACCGTGCCGGATGTAGGGAAGATGCGGTTGGTGATGATGTTGAGCAAGGTCGACTTTCCGACCCCATTCCGGCCGAGCAGGCCATATATCTTAGCCGGGGCCAGGGTGAACGAGATGTCGTCCAGAACCTTCTGGCGGCCGAACTGCTTCGTAATATGATTAATGCTTAATTGTTCCATCGTGCTCCCCCCGTTCGATCAGTTCAATCAGGTGCTCCTTGGTGATGCCGAGCTTGCCAGCTTCGACCAGGAGCTTCTTGATGTAATCATTGTAAAAATTGTCCTTGCGGCGCTCCATGATCTTCTGCCGGGCACCAGGACGGACAAACATCCCAAGCCCCCGCCGCTTCTCCAGCAGGCCCTCATCAACCAGCATGTTCATCCCCTTGAGCACTGTTGCCGGGTTGATGTGAAGCTGCTGCGACAGCTGCGTCGTTGATGGGATCTGCGTCTCCTCGTCAAAGCCGCCGGTAAAGATCATCTCTTCGATCTGGGCCGCCAGCTGCTGGTACAGCGGTGCGGACCCGTCGAATGCAAATTGCACAGGATCATCTCCTTATCGGTTATTTGGTTAATTACTTATGCAACTAAGTATATAAGTGACCATGTCAGAAAGCAAGATTAAAATAAAAAATTCCCACCATTAACTGGCAGGAATTTCTAAGCCCTTATTCTATTTATTAGTGGGCGCTGGGGAGGTCGGTGCCCTTGAAGGCGGTGTAACCATCGTCAGCCATAATTGTCGTTCCATTGATGGCGCTGGCTTCCGGTAAGGTTGCCAGGTAGATGGCCCCAGCGATCTCTGCCGGCTGAATGATCCGCCCCTTCATGTGCAGGGTTGACCCGTAAGCCTTCGTTGCGGGCTCCACCATTCCGGTTTCAACCCAACCTGGAGCAACGGAGAGAACTCGGACACCATGTGGGGCCACTTCACGGGCAATTGCTGCAGTGGCCAGGCGGACGCCACCCTTGCTGGCAATGTAGCCGACCGACTCGAAGTTTGGAATAAAGCCATCCAGGGAGCCAACGTTGACGATGACCCCGGACCCCTGCTTGACCATCTGGGCCGCTACCTTTTGGTCAACGTTGATCGTTCCCATCAGGTTAACGTTAATTACCTGGCAGATGTTATCCAGGTCCGCCTCCACAAACGGCATGTGCTTGCCGAGGATTCCCGCAACATTGGCGGCCACGTCGATCTGGCCAAAGCGTTTAACCGTCTCATCAACAAGCGCCTGAACCTGGTCGGCCTGGGAAATGTCGCATTGGAAAAAGGCCACGGTGCCCAGTTTCTGCAGCTCGGCCAGCCGTTCCTGATTTTCATGCAGGTCGGCAATCATTACAGCATAGCCTTCCTTAAGAAACTTCTTAGTCGTGGCGAGGCCAATGCCATTTGTCCCACCGGTAACAATCGCTACTTTCTGTGTCATCAGTAATTCCCCCTTCTAGAATCATCACCAGCATTATATGCGATAATAATATCTAGTAATACATCAATTGATATACAGAGGTACTCCGAATGAAAATTCCCGAATACTATTACGACAACACATTCATTCCCTTCAAGTACCAGCTCATCGGTGACCGCCCGCAACGCCACTATGCTGCGGGCGAAATGCTGGTCAATGTCGGCGAGTACATGACCAGCACCTACTACATCCACCAGGGGGTGCTGAAGCTGGCCATTATTTCCAACACTGGTATGGAGAAAACCGAACTCTTCATCGGCCACGGCGGCCTCTTCCCACTATACAGTCCGATCGAGCGCCGGTACCGGGAAGAACGCGACGAACTGATCGTTAAGGCTCAGACCGACGTTACGGTCACCAAGATTCCACAACGCGCTATTGCTGACCTGATCGACCACAATCCGTTGTTTGCCCGGGCCATGCTCCGTCAGTATGCCGACTTCACCGCGATCCTGCTCTACGATACCATCAACCTTTCTAGCCAGAACAACCTGACCAAGGTCTGCAACTACCTTTACCAGTACGAGAAGCTCCTCAAACCACACGGAATCATCCTCACCCAGGAGGAGATTGCCTCAAACATCGGTATTCCCCTGCTCACTCTTTCCCGCCACCTGCAGAAGCTTCGTCAGCAAGGAATCATCACCACGGCCCGTAAGCAAATCGAGGTGGTGGACTGGCCACGACTGATCAAGCTCTGTAGTCCTGAATTGCTAGCCCTCTAAAGGAAAAGCTTCCCTGAAAATCTTCAGAGAAGCTTTTTCTTTAGTCAAACAATAGCTCATACATCCTGGGCACCAGGGGCCGATCAAGCTGCAGGTCCATCCCCACTGCCGCTTTCTTCTTTGGTCCAAGCTGCTCCTCGCGAACCGAGTCCGGCTTTATCTTAGCGGTACCGAGGTAGTAAAACTGCTTACCAGCTGCATCACTGCGTTTCACAAAGAGGCGGAGGGTCACAGCAGGCTTGCCAGTGGATACGCCGGCCAATAGCTGCTGGACCTCGGGCGAGTCAATGTGGCGGGGACTCCGGGTATACCAGCGGAGCGATTGACCATCTTGCAACTCATTGTCGTAAACCGCATTACGCCGGTCCGCATCAGTTTTGCGGTAGGTGATGAAGATCGGACATTCATCCCCTGCCACCCGGTAACCGTACATAGGGGCACTGACGTCTAGCGGCCAGTTCAGCAGGCGGCAAACATCCTGGCGGTCATAACGCTGGTAGGGAGTAAATTGCTGGGTGGGATCGTACTGCTGGCTGAGGGCTAGCCCGGTTGTCACTGCATCGGCTAGCAGACGCCTAAACGTTGTGTCATCGGCTAAGGCAGCTGCCAAGTCGGGGTTCCACTGGTACTCATCAGCCTTTAAGGTAATCAACGGTTGACTGCCATACCGGGCCTTCTTGGTAGTCTTCCCTGCCTTTACGTCAAAGAAGTTCAGCGACAAAATGTCCATTACCGATTGCCGCACCGCGGGCGTGTTATAGGCGTGTGCTTCCTGCCACCGGGTCGCCAACCGCTCAGTTGAACACCGGCCATTTTTCAGTAGTTCATCCAAAAGCAACAGTTCGTGGGGCCGCTTCCCGTTGAGCAGCTCCTTGGTAACAAACGATAGAACCCCACTTTCGTAACTTCCCAGAGCTACTCGTTCGCCCATCTTCACCAGGAAGTCGCCATAGTAAGCCAAGCGGTTATTATCCGCAAATACCTGCGGAGCCGTCGAACCATAACGGTAGAAATCGTAAAGGTAGGGCACGCGGCCAAGCTTGTTCTTCAGCTCCTGGTAGGACTGGCGGAGGGCCCGCATCGAGTCCAGCTTCGTCTGCGCCAGCGATTGCAGGATCTGATCCGTCGCCACTCGGTCGAAGTTGATCGTCGAAACACCGATGATGCCCGGCAGGCGGGTCTCTGCCTGCGCCCGGTCGGCATCCCGGCTGGTGTCATGGTTAAGGGCCAGGGGGATCAGGTAGTTGTTCTTGTAGTTGCCGATGAAGTCCAGGACCGTGACATAATCCTTTCCCGGGTATTTGCGCAGTCCTCGGCCGAGCTGCTGGAGGAAGACAATTGACGACTTGGTGTTCCGGAGCATCACAATCTGGTTCAGCGATGGAATATCAATCCCCTCGTTGAAGAGGTCCACCGTGACGATGTATTCCAGTGCGCCCTGCTCAAGCTGGCGAACTGCGGCTCGGCGCTGAACAGGACGGTCCGCGTTGGTCAACGCCACAGCCGGATGCCCGGCAGCAGTGAATTTCGCCGCAAGCTCCTTGGCCTCGGCCTGCCGGGAACAGAAGACCAGTCCCCGGGCCTGACTGCCACAATAGCCGTAGTAGTACAGTTGCTGGAGCACGTAGCGGACCCGCTCGTCGGCAACCAGGCGGTGAAGATTAGTGGTATCATCAATGGTTTCGCCGTCGGACGTAACATAGTCCTGAACCCCAACGTAGTGAAACGGCGCCAGCATCCCGGCCTCCAGGGCGTCCTGCAGGCGGATCTCGTAGGCCAGGTGGTAGTCAAAGGCCGCGTAGACATCCTGATTATCGGGCCGGTCCGGGGTGGCCGTCATTCCCAGCCAGAATTGCGGCCGAAAGTGGTCCATCACCCGCCGGTAACTCGGCGCCGCCACCCGGTGCGCCTCGTCGATCAGGATGTAGTCAAAGGCCGTGGCCGAAAACTGGGCCAGGGTATCCGGTTGGCTGAGGGTCTGAACAGTCGCGAAGAGGTACTTGGCATCCCAGTCGTGCCGTTCCCCAGTCAACAGACCGTAATCACTGGCCGGACCCCCGATGACCCGACGAAAGCTCGCCAGCGACTTCCGGGCAATCTGCTCCCGGTGCACCACGTAGAGGAAGCGGTGAGGCTGAAAAGCTTTCACCGCGAAGGCTCCTAAATAGGTCTTCCCAGTCCCTGTTGCTGAAACCACCAGGCCTTTGTTGGCCCCCGCCGCTACCAGGGCATTGAGTTCGCCCAAGGCCGCCTTCTGCATCGCGTTCGGGGTGATCGGAGTAGCGGCAGGCTTAGCCGAGGAGTGGACCGGGGGAACCCAGCAAGTGCGGTAAGCCGTCAGCCAATCACTATCCAAAACCTGACTATCCGTGGTCAGGACTGTTAGCTGCTGGCGGAGCTGGTCGGTAAGGGCCGCATCAGTGGCCGAACTCACCCGTAACATCCATTCAACGTTTTCCAGCAGGGCTGACCGGGTGAAGTTGGCACTACCGATATAGGCCGTTTGGTAGTCACCATGTTCAAAGAAATAACCCTTGGCATGAAAGCCGGAAGTCTGAACAATCTGGACCGTCAGATTAGGAATCTTCATCAATTCCGCAAATACCCGTGGCGAGTTAAAGCCCAGGTAGTCACCAGTGATGATGGTCCCCGTCACCCCCTTGGCAGCCAGATCAGCCATCACGACCTTGAAGGGTACCAACATGTTCGGCGTAATGAAGGCCACCGCCCAGGTAAAACTCCGGCAGGTCAGCAGTTCGCGCAGCAGACTCAACCAGAGCTGCTCATTGTCCTGGCTGCTCAGGAGGGCCGGACTCAGCAACTCATGCCCCCGGTAACGTTGATCATATAGTCCATTGAGAATTGCGTTTTTTAATGTCTCCATTTAATCCCCCTTTTAATAAGCAAAGGGCCCGTTTGTTGAACAAACCAGGCCCTAATTTTTACAAGAATAACAGGCTACCAACCACTAGCCCGCAGACAGCACCGACCACCACATCGCGCGGATAGTGGACCCCACCAATCACCCGAATGATAGCCAGCAAGAAGGCTAGCACAAGAAGGGGCAGGCCCCAGTGCCAGTCAAACCAGAAGGCCGCCATAGCGATAACGGTTGCCGAGAAGACATGACGGCTTGGAAAAGAATCCCCGGTCTTCTCACGAGTAATCAAAGGACTAATCGGCCATTGTTCGTAGGGCCGGGGAGCATTGAGCCGCTGGCGAACAAGTGAGAGGAGAACGAACCCCACACCCGGAATCAGCACCAGTCGCCAGAGTTGTGGCCAGACACTAGCCCATCCCTGATAGAAGCCAAGCCAGACCAACCAGGCCAGCATGACCAGGTAAGCACCATACATAATGACCTCAACGCCCCGGTTGGCAACCCGCAAAGCCGTGACCAACTGCGAGTGGCGACGGAACGGTGCACTCAGACGACGGTAAAAAGCAGCGTAATCGCGAGCCATTATGGTAAATCATTCCCGGCAGCGAGGTAGAGGTCATACCACTCTTGCCGTGTGAGGATGATGTCGCTCCCGGCAGCGCTATCCTTGATGTGCTCAGGGTTCATCGTGCCCAGAAGAACCTGCATGTGAGCCGGATGGCGAAGAATCCAGGCGACCGCAATGGCATTCTTGCTGACCTCGTACTTATCTGCCAGCTTGGCCAACTCTGCGTTTAACTCAGGAAAACGATCGCTGTTGATGAAGGTGCCCGCAAAGGTCCCGTACTGGAACGGCGACCAGGTCTGAATTGTCATCTTTTTGCGCCGTGTGTACTCAATCAGGCCGCCATCATGATTATTGGCCCGTTCGTCAGTCATGTTGGTGTGGAGGCCAAAGTCGATCATCCCGGTGTGGGCCAGGCTGAATTGAACCTGGTCGACCAACAGCTTCTGATCCAGTGCCTCCTGGAGCATGGCGATCTGCTGGGGGTTGAAGTTGGAAACGCCGAAGTGCCGCACTTTACCGGCTACCTGGAGCTCATCAAAGGCCGACGCGATCTCTTCAGGTTCCATTAAAGGATCCGGCCGATGAATCAGGAAGGAATCCAGGTAATCAATACCCATCCGCTTGAGGATCCCGTCTACAGCACTGATCAACTGTTTCTTGGAGGAATCATAACGGGTAATCTTGTTATCTGCGTTCGCATACAGGCCACCCTTAGACTGAATGTAGAAATCATCCCGATGGAGGCCACTTTGCTTAAAGGCCTGGCCAAAGTGAATCTCCGATGACCCCCGTCCTAGCTGCGGGTCATTACCGTAGATATCTGCCGAGTCGATAAAATTAATTCCGGCATCGTGAGCCGCCTGCAAGGCCACGACCGCCTTGGGCACCGGCAATGTCCCCATCCTCATGATCCCCAGCGCCACGTTTGAGGCCCGCCAATTGCTACCATCGATTTGCACACTCCTCATAATGTTTTTCCTCCTTATCCGTAAACTTAACATCACTAATAATTTTAAGCGTTTTCCCTTAATTTTACTAGGCATATCCGCTTCCGGCTGGCCGCCTTTCCAGATCTATGGTAACTTAGACTAATCGACTAAGGAGGAGTGTTTATGAATCGACAAACCAAGGGTGTACTGCTCGCAGCCGGTGGAGCTTCCCTCTGGGGTGGCTCCGGTGCGGCCGCCCAGTACCTCTTTTCAACCACCGATATCTCGACAACCTGGCTAGTGGCGGTCCGCTTGATTACTGCGGGAATACTACTGACCGCCATCTCACTTGCCCATGCACCGCAACAGGTTCGAGCCCTGACTCATCAACGACGTAACGTGGGCTACTTACTGGCATTCGCCGTGCTCGGGATGATGAACTCCCAGCTGAGTTACTTTCTGGCTGTCAAGTACAGTAATGCCCCGACGGCAACGGTGATTCAGTACTTGCAACCGGTAATCATCATCGTCTGGCTGGCATTTGCTCAGCGGCAATGGCCCCGTCGGATTGACTGCATTTCGATCGTAATCGCCTTGATCGGAACATTTTACCTGGTGACGGGCGGGCGCCTGAACACCCTGACCCTTACCCCGGTTGCGCTCTTCTGGGGACTCTGGTGTGCGGTGGCTGCTGCTCTCTACACCCTACTGCCACAGTCACTGTTGAAAAGATACGATGCCCTGGCAGTCTGTGGATTGGCAATGCTCGTCAGCGGAATCCTCCTCATCCCATCACTGTTCACCATTTCGTGGCCGCACCTGTCCAGTGGTGATTGGTGGCTGGTTATCTACATCATCGTCGGTGGGACAATGCTTTCATACACGATGTTTTTGCAAAGCATTCGTTATATTTCACCATCGGTCACGGGGATTCTCAGCGCCTTTGAGCCCCTCGTCGCCACCCTGCTGGCAGTTACCCTGTTGGGAACGCGAATGACGGTGGCCGGGGTTGTTGGTTCGCTGATGATCCTATTGACCACCTTTCTCCAGGCTATCCCAATGCAGAAAATATTGAACCTCCTAGGGTTAAAACACCATTATTAAATAAAACGGCTACCGACCATTTTCGTCGGCAGTCGTTTTTTATAAATCCCACAAAATGTGCATTTCTTCCTACATTCACTTATTCTTGCCACACAATGAAAGCGCTACAATCAAGTTGAATTAAGAAAAGGAGTGTATCAATATGCCAATCAAATTTCATCAGGACAGTCAGGAATTTCACCTATTCAACGACCGGATTAGTTACATCATTAAGATTCTGCGCAACGATCAACTCGGTCAGCTTTACTTTGGAAGCCGTGTACCTGATCGAACTGATCACTCCTACCTAGTAGAAGACGGCTATCGTCCGGTGATGAGCTATGTCTACGATAATGATTATGATTTCTCACTCGGTAACCTCAAGCAAGAGTACCCGGCCTATGGAACAACCGACTATCGAATGCCAGCTCTTGAGATCAAGCAGCCCAATGGTAGTACGGTAGTCAATTTCCGCTACCAATCCCATCGTATTTACGCCGGAAAGCCCAAACTAGCCGGTCTTCCCGCCACCTATGTCGAAGATAATGATGAAGCTACTACCCTTGAGATTCTCCTTCATGACGATGTGATTGACGTCGATTTAACTCTTACTTACACGATTTTTAATGATTACGATGCAATTGCCCGTAGCACGCGCTTCGCTAATCATAGTACCCAGGATTACCAACTAACCACCGCCATGAGTATGAACCTCGATCTTCCTGATGATGACTATGACTGGATGCAGTTCTCTGGAGCCTGGGGAAGAGAGCGGCAACTAAAGTCTACCCACCTTCGCCCGGGTATTCAGGCAGTCAGCAGCACCCGCGGCGCCTCTAGTCATATGCAAAACCCATTTGTAATCCTCAAGCGTCCTCATACCGATGACGTTCAAGGTGAGGCATACGGATTCTCCCTCGTCTACAGTGGGAACTTCCTTGCACAAGCTCAGGTTGATGCTTATAAGGTAACCCGGGTCCAAATGGGAATTAATCCTTTCCATTTTTCATGGAAACTAACTCCTGGTCAAGAATTCCAGACCCCTGAGGCAGTCATGGTTTACACCAGCAATGGCCTTAATCAACTCAGCCAAACCTATCACCAGCTCTACCAGCACCGGCTAGCTCGTGGTTATTGGCGCGACCGGCCACGTCCCATCCTAATTAACAACTGGGAAGCAACCTACTTTAACTTCACGGCAGATAAGCTGATACAGCTTGCCAAGCAGGCTAAGGACCTCGGAATTGAGCTCTTTGTTCTTGATGATGGTTGGTTTGGAAAGCGGACTAAAGAAACTGCCGGGCTCGGCGACTGGTGGGTCAACCGTGACCGCCTCCCCGAAGGTATTAGCGGCTTGTCCAATAAGATCCATCAATTAGGAATGATGTTTGGCCTCTGGTTCGAACCAGAAATGACCAACAAAGACAGTGACCTCTATCGTAACCATCCCGACTATATCATCCAGACTCCCAATCGGCACCCATCCCAGGGCCGGCGTCAATACGTCCTCGACTTCTCGCGGCCAGAAGTTGTTGAGTACATTCATAAACTAATCGCCAAAGTTCTGCGTGAGGGACACGTGGATTACGTTAAGTGGGACATGAACCGCAATATCACCGAGTGCTTCTCCACGGCCTTTCCTGCAGACCAGCAGGGCGAGATTTTCCACCGCTATATTCTCGGCGTCTATCACCTTTACGAGCAGCTGATCCAGGAGTTTCCGAAAATTCTCTTTGAATCTTGTGCCTCAGGTGGTGGCCGTTTTGACGCTGGAATGTTGTATTATGCACCGCAAGCCTGGACGAGCGATGATTCCGATGCTATCGAGCGACTGAAGATCCAGACTGGAACATCATACTGCTACCCAATTAGTTCCATGGGCGCCCACGTCTCTATCTGTCCCAATGAACAAGTTAATCGCTACACTCCACTGAAGACTAGGGGTGACGTAGCCTTCTTCGGTGACCTTGGTTATGAGCTTGATCTAGCAAAATTAACAGCGGATGAATTAGAACAAATCAAGGACCAGGTTAAATTGATGAAACATTATCGGTCACTCTTTCAATTCGGGCGCTTTTACCGGCTAAAGAATCCGTTTGATGGTAATATCACTGCCTGGCTGGTAGTAAGCCCCGACCGGCAGCAAGCAATAATGGGCTACTTCAAGGTCCTCAATGATGTCAACGCGGAATACCGCCGGCAACGAATCCCAGCTTTGTTAGCAGATCAAGAATATCGGGTTTGTGAAGAAGACGGTCACTACTGTGGAACTTATACTGGCAGTGAACTCGCCAATATCGGTTTAGTAACTTCGGACGCTGAATCAGAACAATCAGCAGCTACTAGGGATGTTCCCGATTTCTACAGTCGTCTATTTATCTTTGAAGCAAAGAAAGATTGAGGTGAAAGCATGTACCAATTTCGACGAATTATCATGGCCTTCTGCGGCGTAGTTCTCTGTGGTTTTTGCGTAGGCATGCTCCAAAAAGCAAACCTCGGTGTGGATCCCTTTACCTGTTTTGTAACCGGGATAGCTAACCTATTTAAGTCGACTTACTCGACATTCTACTTAATTCTAACGGGGGTCCTGTTGGTTCTCGTTTTCATCTTGAAAAAACACTATATTGGTGTGGCTACTGTAATCAATCTCTTCTTCACCGGCGTGGCGGCAGATACAATGCACCACTTACTTGATATCATCCTGCCTCATCCCAATCTCGCTATGCGCAGTGGACTAATGGTGGTGGCAATCATATTCACCTGTCTTGCAGCAGCGCTCTACTTTACAGCTGATCTAGGGGTCTCTGCTTACGATGCCATCTCGCTGATCGCTGCTTATCAGTATCGGCTGCTACCTTTCAAGTACTGCCGAATGATTACTGATTCCCTTTGTGTTTTGGTTGGCTTTCTGTTCAACGTTACCCTTGGTGTGGGAACGATTATCACTGCCCTCTTCATGGGGCCGCTCACCCAATGGTTCCGTACTCATTTAGCAGAACCTTTACTAACACGTGGACAACACGCCATGGCGTAAGAGAGTTTACGAATTTGCGTCTCACAATTACAAATAGGCCTCAAACATTCGGTGAAGTTCGAATGTTTGAGGCCTTTTGTGTACTGCGCTATCGACCTTTGATCTAGATAACAGACATAATCATAGTTCCCTTTTATTTTGTTCCTGAACTTGCTTTCGATATGTCCGAGGCGTCATTCCGTAAGTTTGCTTGAATATCCTTGTAAAAGAATTAGCATGGTTATAACCACATTGTTGCGCTATTTCCTCAATCGATAATGGTGAAGACTCAAGCAGGTGCCGGGCCTTGGTTATCCGAAAGTTTCGAATATACTGCCCTGGGGTCAGATCAGTGGCCTGCTTAAAGAGCGTACTGAGGTAACTCCGATCCAGGTTCACTGCCCGAGCTAATTGATCAGCTGAAGCAGTCGAAACATGTTGGGTCAGATAAAGGATTGCGCGGTCAACATACGAATTTCGCTGAGTCGTCCGATAACCACTCATTACAGTCGAATCAGCAATTAAGCTCAAAAAGCGAAGAAGGTTGCTATTAGCCATTAACTCAGCAGATGTACTTACCAATGGGTGCTGAATAATCTGATTAACGCAATCAGCCAATTCATAATAATGATTATTGTTAAAAACTGGCGTTTGCTCTGATATTTTCAACTGCTTAATCAGTGTGGTTGCATAGGATCCAGTAAAGCCTATCCACACATATGACCAGGGAGTCAGCTCATCTGCAATATAATAGGTTTGATAATTGGGCTCAATGAAGAATCCCTGTCCAGAATGCAAATGATAGTTAATGCCATTCACACGAAAGGTTCCTGAGCCAGCTAAAATATAGTGAATTAAATAATATGAACGAACTGCAGGGCCAAAGCGGTGTCCTGCCATCGTATCTGACCGTCCCACCGAAGTAATTCCTAACTGACTATTCCTGGATGGCGAATAATCAAATGCAACAGCTTTCTCCACTTTTGTCCCTCCTTTTTCTCCAGTCTACGCCAAATATCATAAAAATTTCTACAAAAAAAGAGTGATGATCGACTTGACCATCACTCTTTTAGCTTGCGTGGCAACGTCCTATCCTCGCAGGGAGCGATCCCCCAACTACTTTCGGCGTGTTGAAGCTTAACTGCTGTGTTCGGCATGGGAACAGGTGTATCCTTCAAGCCATCATCACCACACTACCCTCGCGGGTGAGAGCTTGTGCTC
>NZ_CANCWK010000028.1:0-20217 GCF_947381495.1 Limosilactobacillus galli
GCAAATTGTGGTTCAAGCACTCATCAGAAGGGTGTTTGCTCACAAGCCACGTCCTTTAGGGCGTGGTGGTTGACTATCTTACTTTTCGATGTGCTTCTTAAATGCTTGGTAGTCCCGGTCAACCTGGTCGGTGTAGCGCAGGGCCCAATCGGTCAGGCCCTCATCGAGCAACTTTTGGTGGCGCAGGTATCCGCGCAGCATTGGTGAGGTTGGGCTCTGGGCATGTGACATTGCCAGACAGAAGGCACAGGTCTGGCAGTACAGCTGGTAGCTATCGAAGTCGAGCTTGTCGATCTTGATGGACTCCTTCATGTCCCGGAACTGACGAACATAGTAGCTCCGGTCGCCAAACTTGGTGCTGGCCAGGAAGGGATCGGACGTTGATTGGAGAACGCGCTGGGCCGTGACGATCCGCCGTCCCGCGATGAGGCCGTTATCGATGGCTTGTTGGACCTTGAGTGAGAGCAGGTTGTAACGCAGGGGCATGGCTTCCTTGACCTGGAGGACCAAGTGACTGCCGTCAATTCCGGTCAGCAGGATCAGGAAGCAACGGGTCCCGAAGCTGCCAACGCCGACACTGTAGCGAATGATGTCAGTGATGTGGAAGTTGGCCAGGTAGACCTTGATGTCTTGGCGGACGTTTTCCCGGTACTGTTCATAACCATCGACGACCGCCTGGTGCTCCTCGTCGCTGAGGTGCTTGGCACGCGGCGGATTGTCCCGGAAGATCAGCTGGCCGCGGTCGTTGATCGTCCCCATCTTGCGGATAATCTCCTCGGAGTTGCTGTGCTGGCTCTTCTTGATGATGTTCTGCAGGACCTTTTCCATCTGTTCCGGTGCCTCGCCATCACCCAGCTTATGAATGTTGTCGATCATATCGTGGATCTCAAAGGAGTAGTAGAAGACCGCCGAGAGTGGGAGCTTGTTGGCGTTCTTAATGGCGTGCCGGTAGGTCTTGGTGGTCAGCTCAAGAAGCTTGTGGAGATCGTCCTTATCGAAGCCGTTCTCCTCACCGGCCAGCTCAATGCTGACGAGGAGACGCTTGAGGTCACTCTCCCAGTTGCCGATCCGGGCCTCGTCGAAGTCGTTGAGGCCGAAGAGCAGCTTCCGTTCGGGTGAGGCATAGAAGCCAAAGTTGTTCACGTGGGCGTCCCCGCAGATCACGATGGGCATATTGCTCTGGTGCTGGTGTTTGAGGTCCTGTTCCATCAGTTCGGCCGTGCCCCGGAAGAAGGCGAAGCGGCTGGCCAGCATCCGTTGGTGGCGCAGCGGGAGCAGTTCGGGGATCATCTTGGCCTCGGTCTGTTCAATGGCGGCGACCGGGTCACGGTGAACCGGGACGAAGGTACTCAGTTCTTCACTGGAAACCTCCTTTTGGAGTTGCTTGCCGGCTTGTTCGAGTTCGGCCTTGCTCTTGTTGATCTTGATTCTTTTTAAGTCGAAAATATCTAATCGTTGTTGGTCCATGTCAGTGTTTCCTCTTTTGCTTAAAATTGCTAATTACCCTCATTTTAATGAATTCTTTAAGTTTGTAAATATTGGTTTGTGTTCGTCTGCGGTCTCTGTCACAATTATAGTAAGGAAATTGTTGAAAGGAGTGGATAAGTTTGATTATTACTGTTGAAAAAGCGGTGGCCCAGAATCTGCATGTTAATCCCCGGATAATCAACAATCTGAGCCTGACCAGCCCAGAAGCGTGGTCGGTCCGCACCAGCGGGGACTTCATGATTGTGATGAATAACCTGCTGACGTTACCGGTGATTATCCGTCATCCCCAGCGTTTTAACGATTCCCGGTCTTTCATCACTGCCTTTAAGCAGGAATTCCTGCGTTTGATGGAGCAGGCCCCCATTCCGCACGCTAAAATTCGGATGGTTCGTAACGCGCAGTTTCAGGATGTGCGTTTTACCAGCCAACAGGCAGACATGGCCCCAATGCACCTGCAGACCTATCAAAATGCCCTGACTGGCCCCAATTCCACCATTGATTGGGACACGCACCCCAGTAACGTTGAATTGGCCCTTCAGCTTGCCAGTCAGACGGGACCGTATGATCCGGATGATGATAATGGGGTACCGGTTCTCGAGCTCCTTGAAAACTATGTGATGAAGAACTTCTCTTTGCCTGCTCATCCGCACTTTAACGAGCACAATCGCAGCTATGGCTATCGGAGCAGTTCATTGAATGATGTGATGAACGCCGTTGCGGTTGATGAGCGGTTGCTTAATGATTACCGGCAGTACCTGCAGAACCGAGGAAAGAGCGACCAGGTGATCGACCGGGACCTCGACGTGGCCGACGACTACTTCAGCTTCTGCGATGGTTACGAGAAGACGATCATCGACGACCTTACCTTGGTCTACAACTACCTGATCCACTACGAGGAGGCGACGGCCACCCGGCTGACCGCCACCCAGTTGCGTGATAAGTGCGTTGCGTTGAGGAAACTTGGCTGCTTCATGCGCTATCAGCGCCTCTTTTCCGCGGCCGACTTTGATCAGTTTGTCCAGGCAATTAGCCAGGGGGCCAATGACCTGGTCACCACGGACCGGGACTACTATTTTCAGCGCCTGTTGCGTAATGTTCAGAATCAGGTTCAGGACCAGCGGGATGCCTTCACAGTGGCACGCCGCCACAGCCGCCAGCGTTACCGGCTGACGGTCACCCTGGAGGACTACCAGCCAGCCATGTGGCGGCAGTTTGACCTCGGTGGGGATACCCGGTTGGATAGCCTCTGTTACCAAATCCTGGCCAGCTTCCGCGCGAATGGCAGCCACCTCTTCGCACTCCAGGATCAGGAGCACAACTACCAGCTGCCAATCTTCGACAGCGGCCTTGGTGCCCAGGAAAGCCTGCTGGCCCACTGGCTTGGTGAATACCAGCCCGGCGACGAGCTCCTCTTAACCTATGACTTTGGCGACAGCTGGCGGTTTAAGATCAAGATCGATGCGGTTACCGCCGAACCCCGCTTGCGGACGGCGGGCCCGGCCAAGCTGCTTGCCGGCAGCGGCCGTGGAATTATTGACGATATCGGCGGGACAACCGGCCTGGCTGAGGTTGCCAAGGACGATCCGACCGTTGACCGGCCGCTCAGCATTAGTGGGGAGCAAGCGGCCTGGTTGAAGCGGACCGACCAGCTCAAAAAGCACTACCGTTAGTTAAATGTCGTTTTCTTCACAAACTCGCGAAAAGGGTTACAATGAAGCTGTAAGTTCAATGAAGTGAGGCTGATAGACATGGAAACGCAAATTGATGATTTACCGAAGACAATGCGGGCCTGGGAGGTTACCACCCCAGGGCCGATCGATGGCGACCGGGCACCGCTCAAGATGGTGGAAAAGCCGGTGCCAACACCTGGTCGGGGTGAGGTCCTGGTCAAGATTCTGACCTGTGGGGTCTGCCATACTGACCTCCACGTCACCGAGGGGGACCTGCCCGTCCACAAGGAACACGTCACCCCGGGGCACGAGATTGTCGGCAAGGTGGTTGCCCAGGGACCTGAGACCCAACGCTTCAGCCTGGGCGAGCGGATCGGGATTCCGTGGTTCCGCCACGCCTGCGGAGTCTGCAAGTTCTGCCGGTCCGGCCACGAAAACCTCTGCCCTCATTCCGTCTACACTGGTTGGGACCACGACGGCGGATATGCCGAGTACGTAACGGTACCGGAGGGCTTTGCTTACCGGATTCCCGAGAAGTTTGACTCCCTGGAGGCCGCTCCGTTGCTCTGTGCCGGGATCATCGGCTACCGGGCCTTTGAACGAGCCAACGTTCCGGCGGGCGGCCGGCTCGGCCTGTATGGCTTCGGCGGTTCTGCCCACATCACGGCCCAGATCGCCATGGCCCAGGGGATCGAAGTGCACGTCTTCACCCGGGGTGCCGATGCCCGGAAGTTTGCCCTCCAGCTCGGTTGTGCCTCAGCCCATGGCGCCTATGATCTTTCTGACGTGCCGTTGGATTCCTCAATCATCTTTGCCCCAGTTGGTGACATTGTGCTGCCAGCGATGGCCAGCTTGGTTCCAGGTGGGACCCTGGCCCTGGCCGGAATTCATATGACGGATGTTCCCGCTTTGAATTATCAGAAGCACCTCTTCCACGAGAAAACCATTACCAGCGTGGAGAGCAACACCCGGCGCGATGGCGAGGAGTTCTTGACCCTGGCCGACCGGCTGAATATCCGTCCCGAGGTTCACGAATACCCGTTTGAAAAGGCCGACGAGGCGTTGAAGTATGTCAAGCGCGGTGACATCAAGGGTGCCTGCGTGCTGCGGATTAGCCATGATGAATAGCTGATGATATACTAGAGGGCATCACAATTGAAATGAGGGAAGAAAATGGATTATCCACAATTAGACCTGTCGAAGGCGCAGGGACCAAAAGCGATCATTAAGACCAACCTGGGAACGATCGAGGTGCAGTTCTTCGAAAAGCTGGCTACCAAGACGGTCAAGAACTTCGTTGAGTTGGCAAAGAAGGGGTACTACGATGGCGTAACCTTCCACCGGGTTATTCCGGACTTCATGATCCAGGGCGGCGACCCAACTGGAACCGGCCGTGGTGGTGAGAGTATCTACGGCCACCCGTTTGAGGATGAATTCTCTGAGCAGTTGTTCAACTTCAACGGGGCCCTCTCAATGGCCAATGCCGGTCCCAACACCAACGGCAGTCAGTTCTTCATCGTTTCTAACGAGCGTGTTCCAGCCAAAATGATCGACCAGATGAAGATGGTCGGTTATCCACAGGAAGTGATTGACCGCTACAAGGAGAACGGCGGGACCCCATGGCTTGACCATCGCCACACCGTCTTTGGCCAGGTGATCAAGGGAATGGACGTTGTTCAGGCCATCAGCAAGGTTGAACGCGACCAGATGGATAAGCCGAAGGATGACGTTGTGATGGAAAAGGTCACAATTGAGTAGTTATTAACAAATTAAGCCGCCGCAGGGGAAAACTTGCGGCGGCTTTTATTATATCTAGTGTTAGTGATTATTAGTGAGCAGGTCCCACAACTCTTGCTTGCGGGGCGTCAGTTCCTCGGTTTCGCGCATGGCCACGGAGAGGTGGAAAATCGGCTGGTCGGGACCGCTGATGGCGACCTGTTTGACGTTATCCCCCTTTTCCACGGCGAGACTCGTCAGGAAGGTGATCCCGAGGTTCTCGCTGAGCATCGCCTTAATGACGTGGATGTCGGCGGTGCGGTAGAGGATGTGCGGCCGGAAGTGGGCTCGGCGGCACATCTGCTTGAAGGCCTGGTCATGGAAAAATTCAGTGTCGGGGATGATGAATTGTTCATTCTTCAGGCTGGTAAAATCCACTGTTCGCTGTTTAGCCAGGGGATGATCGGTACCGACGATGACCTGGAAGGGGAAGCGGGCCAGCTCCTGGGCCTTCAGCCGCGTCTCCTTGAGCGGGGCTAGCGAGCCGAGGAGGGCCATGTCGAGATCACCGTGCTGGAGCATCTTCAATAGTTCCCGGGAGCCATGCTCGTAGGTTTCCAGATCGGGCATCAATTGGTGGCGCATCAGGCGGGGCGTCAGCGGCGGGAAGTAGTAGTTGCCGATGATGGGCGGCAGGCCGAAGCGGATCTTGGTGGCGTTGGCCCGGTCGATCTCCTTCTTGGCGACCTGGAGCTCATTTAGGATCAGGTCGACGTGGTTGGCGAACTGCTGACCGGTGGCGGTGACGTGTAGCTCCCGGTGAACATGGTCACGGACAAAAAAGGTGGTGTTGAAATCCTGCTCCAGCCGTTGAATGGCCATGGTGATGGTGGGCTGGCTGACCCCGAAGTGCTGGGCCACCTTGGAAAAATTTTGATCTTTTATCAGCTGCTGGTAATATTCTAAATCTTTAATCTTCATTTGAATCCCTTCATATCAGTAATTTGACCGTTGCACATCAAGTTTATTTATATCATAGCATGAATTTGACTATATCATAATCCGCTCACTATGATGGGGAAGATCAAACAGAAAAGGAAGACGATTATTAATGAATAAGGCAATGGCAATCTTAAATGATCCCTTCAAGAACAAGGGGACCGCATTTACCCAGGAAGAACGGGAACGGCTGGGACTGACAGGAGTACTCCCGCCACGCGTCAAGACGATCGAAGAGCAGGCAGCCGAAACCTACGCCCTCTTTGAAACCAAGACCAGCAACATCGAGAAGCGCCACTTCTTGATGGAGGTTTTCAACACTAACCGGACCCTATTCTTCTACCTGATGGGTCAACACATCACGGAATTCATGCCGATCGTGTATGATCCAGTGATTGCCGAATCAATCGAAAACTACAACGAACGCTACCAACGGCCCCAGGATGCCGTTTACCTCTCCGTCAAGCACCCGGAGCGGATCAAGAAGAGTCTAGCCAACGTTAGCGGTGACCGGGACATCCGCCTGATCGTGGTCACTGACGCCCAGGGAATCCTCGGGATCGGTGACTGGGGTGTTGACGGGGTCGACATCGCCGTTGGGAAGCTGATGGTCTACACGGCGGCAGCCGGGATTAACCCAGCCCAGGTCCTCCCAGTTTCTATCGATGCCGGGACGGATAACCCCAAGCTGCTGGATGACCCGAACTACCTCGGGGAACGTCACCAGCGGATCACCGGCCAGGAATACTTTGACTTTATCGATCGCTTTGTGGATGAAGTGGAAAAGCTCTACCCGAAGAGCCTGCTGCACTTTGAAGACTTTGGCCGGGGAACCGCAGCCCGAATCCTCGACAAGTACCAGGACAAGATCCTGACCTTCAACGATGATATCCAGGGAACGGGAATCATCGCCCTGGCAGGGGTATTGGGTGCCATGAACATCTCCAAGGAAAAGCTGACCGACCATACTTTCCTGACCTTTGGTGCCGGAACTGCCGGCATGGGGATCGCCAAGATGCTCTATGACGAATTGGTTCGCCAGGGCCTGACTCCAGAAGAAGCCAAGAAGCACTTCTACCTGGTCGACAAGCAGGGCCTGCTCTTCGACGATACTGAGGGTCTGACCGAAAAGCAGAAGCCATTCACCCGCCAGCGGAGCGAATTTGCCAATGCGGACGAACTGACCAACCTGCTGGCGGTGGTTAAGGCCGTTCACCCAACCGTGATGATCGGGACTTCCACCCAGCCGGGGACCTTTGACGAGGCCGTCGTTAAGGAGATGGCGGCCCACACTGACCGGCCGGTGATCTTCCCGCTGTCCAACCCAACCAAGCTGGCGGAGGCCAAGGCCGCTGACCTGCTGAAGTGGACCAACGGCCGGGCCCTGGTCGCAACGGGAATTCCGGTTGCTGACATTACCTACCAGGGAGTGACCTACCAGATCGGGCAGGCCAACAACGCCCTGATCTACCCTGGGGTCGGCTTCGGGGCCCTGGCTGTTCAGGCCAAGCAATTGAACGACAACATGCTGGCCGCCGCTGCCCACGCTCTGAGCGGCTTGGTTGATCCGGACCAGCCGGGGGCCGCTGTCCTGCCGCCGGTTTCCAAGCTGGCTGAATTCTCTCAGCGGGTAGCACAACGGGTCGCTCAATCAGCCATTGACCAAGGACTGACGACGATGACTGACGCTAAAAAGGCTGTTGCCGATGCCAAGTGGGAACCAAAGTACTAATCTATTAAGGGCCTACTGACTAGGCAAAAATCAGCAAATTAGTCTAAAAAGTTTGTGATTCTGATCTTAAAATCGCTAAATCTCAAGGATCCAATTTAATAAATTCTTGAGATTTTTTTATTCAACGGTTTGTGAAAAAATTTCGTTAATAAAATGAAAACGCCTTTACAACGGCTTGCATTCCGCTCGATATAAGTGAAATTTATGGAATGCTAAAGGTTTGACTATGCTGAGCCTGTCGGGTTAGGATAGTGGTGTAAATGATGTGTAACATTTCACAAACAAAGCAACTTTTGATTACATCATTGGAGGCGTCAAAAAATGACAGAATACCGTACTGAAGAAGACACGTTAGGTCCCGTTAAGATTCCTGCTGATGCACTGTGGGGTCCCCAGACTGAACGTAGTCGCAACAACTTCCCAACTGGCCAATACATGCCATTAGCAATTATCCGGGCGCTGCTGAACATCAAGAAGGCCGCCGCCCAAGCCAACATGGAAACGAAGGCCATCTCTGATGAAAAGGGTAACCTGATTGTTAAGGCCATCGACGAACTGCTAGCCTTAAGCGACGAAGACCTGCGTAAGGACTTCCCACTGAAGGTTTACCAAACCGGTTCTGGTACGCAAACCAACATGAACACTAACGAAGTAGTTGCTCACAAGGCTCACCAGATCAACCCGGACATTGAAATTCTGCCAAACGACGATGTTAACAAGGGGCAAAGTTCTAACGATACCTTCCCAACAGCCATGAACGTGGTTGCTTTGGAAGCTGTTAACAAGCTGAAGCCGGCTGTTCAACACCTGATTGATGAATTGAAGATCAAGCAGGACAAGTACTGGAAGACGGTTAAGGTCGGCCGGACCCACCTGCAAGATGCTGTTCCATTGACGTTCGGCCAAGAAGTATCTGGCTACGTTGCGGCCTTAGAGCACGACCTGAACTACATCAAGACGCTTGAACCAACGCTGAACGAACTGGCTATCGGTGGAACTGCCGTTGGTACCGGTCTGAACGCCGCTGAGGGTATGCCAGAAAAAATCGCCGAAAAGCTTTCTGAAGTTTACGGCCTGAACCTGACTGCCAAGAGCAACAAGTTCTACGGCCTGGCTAACCACTCCGGCTTAAACGTTGTCCACGGGGCTTTAAAGACCTTGGCCGCTGATATGTTCAAGATTGCCCAGGACATCCGGTTCCTCGCTTCTGGTCCGCGGGCTGGTTACGATGAATTGAACATTCCGGCTAACGAACCTGGTTCTTCCATCATGCCTGGTAAGGTTAACCCAACCCAAGCAGAAGCCGTTACAATGGCTGCCCTGCGGGTCTTCGGTAACGATACTGTCGTTACGATGGCATCATCCCAAGGTAACTTCGAAATGAACGTTTATAAGCCAGTCATGATCGACGCCTTCCTTGAATCCGCCGACCTGCTGACGGGGACGATCACCGGCTTCACTGACCGTTGCGTCAAGGGTCTGACCGTCAACGAAAAGCGGATGGCAGAACTGGTTGACAACTCCCTGATGACAGTTACGGCATTGTCACCACACATTGGTTACCACGACAGCGCCAAGATTGCGCAAGCCGCAGATAAGGCTGGCAGCACGCTGAAGGAAGCTGCTCTTAAGTCTGGTAAGGTCACTGAAGAACAATACGATGAGTGGATGGACATGTTGAAGATGACCAACGCTGATCGCAAGGACAAGTAATTAAATGGTAATCGGGAGCAGGCGCATATCGGCTGCCTCTTTGCCTGGTTAAGCAAACGAAAAGGAGCACATTATAATGGCAGAAAAATTTCAACCATTATCCGTAAGTAAGCTGGAAGACAGTTACGATGCCGTCATCATCGGTTCTGGTGGTACCGGTCTGTCCGCCGCCATTCAAGCCCACGAATTGGGGTTAAAGGTGGCCGTATTTGAAAAGGAAGAAGAGTTGGGTGGAAACACCAACCGGGCTTCCTCAGGAATGAACGCCGCTGAGACCAACGTGCAATTAAAGCACGGGGTTATTGACAACGTTGCTGACTTCTACCGGGAAACTTACAAGGACGGGGGCCGGCTGAACGATAAGGACATGCTGGGCTACTTCGTCTACCACACTGCCCCAGCGATTGACTGGCTGGCTGACCACGGGATTAAGCTCGATGACATCACTGTTACTGGTGGGATGTCCAAGAAGCGGACTCACCGGCCAGCAAGCATGGCCCCAATTGGCGGCTTTCTGGTTAAGAGCCTGTTGGACGTTGTTGCTAAGGAAGACATTCCGGTATTCAACGACACCAAGGTTACGAGCCTGTTTCAAGATGACGAAGGCCGGATCAACGGGGTTAAGATCAACGCCAACGGCCTGATCAAGGCGATCGATGCCAAGGCCGTGATCCTGGCTACCGGTGGTTTCGGTGCCTCCAAGGAGTACATCGAACGCTTCCGTCCCGACCTCAAGGACTACAAGACCACGAACCAACCGGGAGCAACCGGTGACGGTCTGAAGTTAGCGGAAAACGTCGGTGCCGAACTGATGCAGATGAATCTGGTTCAGGTTCACCCAACGGTTCAACAGGATCACCCGCACGTCTACCTGATTGGTGAAGCCGTTCGTGGTGAAGGGGCTATTCTGGTTAACGCTCAAGGGAAGCGGTTCATCAACGAACTGAACACCCGGAAGATCGTTTCCAACAGCATCACGGCCCTGCCAGAACACAGTGCCTACCTGATCTTTGACCAAGGAATCCGTGACCGGGCGAAGGCCATCGAGTTCTACGACAAGGTTGGCTTGGTTGTTCATGGTGACACCATTGAAGACCTGGCTAAGAAGTTGAAGATGGACCCAGAGACGCTGGCTCAGACAGTGACGACCTGGAACGAGGCCGTTGAGAGCCACAACGACCAAGAATTCGGCCGGACGACCGGGATGGATCGGGGCATCGAAAAGCCAGGCTTCTTCGCCATCCACATCGCCCCAGCTATCCACTACACGATGGGTGGAATTCACATCACGCCGAAGACCCAGGTCCTTGATGGTAACGGGGATGTAATCCGTGGCCTGTTCGCTGCCGGTGAAGTTGCCGGTGGTCTGCACGGGAACAACCGGGTCGGCGGTAACTCCATCGCCGAGACAGTGGTTTTTGGCCGTCAAGCCGGTCAACAGGTCACCCTGTACGTTCGTAAGCAAAAGTAATTGGCATTAACTGGTCGGCATATTCCCGACCGTCTTGCCTTGCAATTATTTATCAACGATGAGACATAAGAGGAATTATTGAAAGATGAAAAAATTAGAACACGTCAACTATCGTGGCTTCATCTTGCCAGTCGTAGTGGGATTAATTCTCTGGCTGATGACGCCAATTAAACCGGCGGCAGTTCCAGTTGCCGGCTGGCATATGTTTGCCCTGTTTGTGGGGACCATTATTGCCTGCATTACCCGGCCGCTGCCAATCGGTGGGGTTTCAATTGTCGCTTTTGCCTTAACCGTTCTTACCAAGACGGTACCAATGGACAAGGCAATCGTCGGTTTCGGGAATGCTTCTATTTGGATGATCGCGATGGCCTTCTTCATCGCCCGGGGATTCATCAAGACCGGTCTTGGTCGGCGGATCGCCCTTAACTTTGTGAAGGCCTTTGGTAAGCGGACCCTGGGTCTAGCCTACTCCTTAATCGGTGTTGACCTGATCCTGGCTCCGGCCACGCCAAGTAACACGGCCCGTGCCGGTGGGGTGCTGTACCCAATCATTGAGTCCCTTTCCCAATCCTTTGGTTCTGACCCGAAGAATGGGACCCAACGCAAGATCGGTTCATTCCTGATCTTCGCCGAATACCATGGTGACATGATCACCGCGGCAATGTTCATGACCGCGATGGCCGCTAACCCGCTGGTTCAAACCCTGGCTAAGGGCAGCGGTGTTAACATCACCTGGATGGGCTGGTTCCTGGCCGCTCTGGTCCCAGGGATCATCTCATTGATTGTTGTTCCATGGCTGATCTACAAGATGTATCCGCCTGAGATCAAGGAAACGCCAAATGCTAAGCAATGGGCGGAAAAAGAACTCAGCGAAATGGGCCCAATGAGTCTGGCCGAAAAGATCATGGCCGTGATCTTCATCTTAGCCCTGATCTTGTGGATGACCGGAAGCTTTATTGGTATCGATGCTACCCTGGCCGCCTTCATCGCCTTGGCACTCCTGCTCTTAACTGGGGTGCTGAGCTGGCAGGATGTCCTGCACGAAACTGGTGCTTGGAACACCCTGACTTGGTTCTCCGTGCTGGTTATGATGGCCGGCTCACTGACTAGCCTGGGCTTCATTCCTTGGTTGAGTAAGGCTATCGGTAGTTCACTGCACGGGATGAATTGGGTCCTCGTATTGATTATCCTGATTGTCGTCTACTTCTACAGTCACTACCTGTTCGCCAGTTCAACGGCCCACGTTACAGCGATGTACAGTGCTTTCTTAGCCGTTGCCATCTCTGCCAACGTACCACCAATGCTGGCGGCCCTCTTACTTGGGTTCTTCGGTAACCTGATGGCATCCACGACCCACTACGCTTCTGGTCCGGCACCAGTCCTCTTCGGTTCTGGTTACGTTCCACAGTCCAAGTGGTGGACACTGAACTTCGTCTTGGGGATCTTCTACCTGGTCGTTTGGATCGGGATCGGCAGTCTCTGGATGAAGGTTATCGGCATATGGTAATAAACTAACGAGTCTGATTAGCAAATTTGCTTTGCTGATCAGGCTCTTTTTGTTTTCCTAAGTAAATAGTTGCTATAATAGCTACTGTTACTAAAATCTGCCGATGGAGGAATTTGAATGAACACGCGAGATCTACAATATTTTGTCGCCCTGGTAAAGTTTAAAAACTACACCCAGGTTGCCAAGCAATTCCAGGTGTCCCAACCCACCATTACCCAGGCGATTCAGCGGCTCGAGCGCGAATTTGGGGCCCAGCTGGTCCGCAAAGACCGGGTGCACAGAGATGAGATGATCACCCGCAGCGGCCGCCTGCTCTATGAAAACGCCCAGCTGATCAACGAGAAGATCGAGCTGACCCACAAGGAGATCCGGCGGGCCAACCAGAAGCAGATCCGTTTTGGAATGCCGCCGATCATCGGCCGGCTCTACATTTCAAAGATTGTCAGCGAATTTTCCAAGGACCTCCTGTCGCGGCTGAAGATCACCTCGGTGGGGTCCCACGAATTATTGAGTCAGGTCCGCAACGGCAAGATTGATATCGCCCTGCTGGGGTCGACCGCCCCGATCAACGAGCCCGGAGTATATGCGGACCTGATCTCGGGCCGGCGTTTTGGGGTCATTGTTAGCACCAATAACCTCCTGGCTAAGCGGGACGAGGTCAGCTTTAAGGAACTGGCGGGAGAACGTTTCATCAGCTTTGACCAGCAGTACGTCCACCAGGCCGCCTTTCGTGCTTATTGTACCTATGCCCAGATCAACCCAACCGTCGCTATGTACCGGATTCCCGATATCTCCTGGATCAAGGAATTGGTTCGCCAGAATATTGGGATTAGCTTGATGGCGAGGGATGCCGTGGCGAATAACGAACCCGGCATCAAATTCGTTGAGATTACCGATCCGCTGCCGGAACGTTTCTACATTTCAGTGGCGACCCGGGAAGGCTACGTCCTGAGTCCTGATGAGCAGGATTTCATCGACCGCTTACGCAGGCTGCACGTGGAAAATTAGGGCAGCCGTTGGCAGAGGGCGTATAATAATTAATGATATTTTGACAAACTTGATTAATTGATTTTGGGGGACATTAAAAGTCATGAGCAAAGACGATGAACTGATGTCGGAATTCGAACCGGCGCGGCACCTATCCGCAAAACACCACATGGCTATTCCGTGGCAGGATTTCTTCACCAACGATAACTTTACGCCGGCGAGTGAGGCCAACCTGGTTGAGCGGGCGGCAATTGTCGGCCGCATCGGGCTGATGATGCTTTCCTATGGAACCGGGGCCTGGCGGGTGCGGGACTCGATGAATATCGTGGCCCGGAAGCTCAAGATGACCTGCACGGTTGATATTGGCCTGGTGTCGCTCGAGTACACCTGCATGGATGCCCATCATAGCTACACGCAGGCGATTTCGCTCCCCAGCACCGGGGTCAACACGACCAAGCTGGCTAAGATGGAACGCTTCATCGATGACTTCAACGACCACGGGGATGAGATGACGATCGGTGAAATCCATGCCCACCTGGAGAAGATCGCTCACTCAAAGGGCAATTACGCTCCGTACCAGGTCGGGCTGGCCGCGGCCCTAGCCTGCAGCGCCTTCGTTTTCCTGCTCGGCGGTGGCCCGATTGAGATGATCTGCAGCTTCATCGGCGCCGGGCTGGGTAACTTTGTCCGGCGGAAACTGATTGACCGCCACATCACCCTGTTTGCCTGCATTGCCGTGGCAGTCGCGGTGGCTTGCCTGACCTACCTGCTGTCGCTCAGCGTCTTGCAGCTGGCCCTTCACGTCAGCTCACGGCACGAAGCGGGTTACATCGGGGCAATGCTCTTCATCATTCCGGGATTCCCGTTCATCACCAGCGGCCTGGACATCTCCAAGCTGGACATGCGTTCGGGCCTGGAGCGGATGACCTACGCGGTTGCCATCATCCTGGTGGCAACGCTGGTTGGCTGGATCGTGGCGTTGGCAGTGAACCTGCGGCCGGAAAACTTCGCTGCTTTGCCGCTGTCGACCATGGCAATGCTGCTGTTACGGATTCCCGCCAGCTTCTGCGGGGTCTTCGGCTTCTCAATCATGTTCAACAGTACGCCGCGAATGGCGGCCATTGCGGGCCTGATCGGGGCGGTAGCCAACACGACCCGGCTGGAACTGGTTGACCTGACGTCGATCCCAGCGGGGGCCGCGGCCTTCATCGGGGCCCTGGTAGCCGGCCTGCTGGCGGCAGTGGCCAAGCGGAAGGTGCGTTTCCCACAGATTTCCATCACCGTTCCTTCGATTGTTATCATGGTGCCGGGGCTATACCTGTACCGGGGAATGTACAACCTCGGTCTGACCTCCATCAGTGTGGGAGCCCTCTGGATCACCAAGGCCCTGCTGATCGTGGTCTTCCTGCCGCTGGGGCTGATCGCGGCCCGGATCCTGACCGATACCAAGTGGCGGCATAACGGCTGACGGGGGTGCGGCGATGATTATCGAGTATCCCACCGACCTGTTGGCAGACGTCAAGAAAGCAACGGCGGGCCGTCGTTTAACGGGGTTTACTCCCGGGCAGGGGCCTCGTCATCCGGAACTGATGCTGATCGGGGAGGCGCCCGGGCGGCACGAGGAACAGGTCAATATTCCCTTTTCGGGAGCGTCAGGCCAGGAATTGATGAAACTGGTCGAATCGATTGGCTACTCCCGGCAAACCGTCTACATCACCAGTGTTGTCCGCCAGCGCCCGTACTCGATCAAGCGAGTACGGGATAAAAAGACGGGGCAGGTTGTTGAGAAGACCCCGAACCGGACCCCGACCAAGGGGGAGGTGCGGGCCTTCGCACCGCTCTTCGACTGGGAGCTGCACTACGTTGATCCGCAGGTGCTGGTGCCGCTGGGCAATACGGCCCTCCAGCGCCTGCTCGGTCCTCAGGCTAATATTGGCCAGCTGCACGGCCAGGCGATCACGTCGGCAATTCAGGAGGCGGACCCGGCCGGGAAGGGATACCGGTGGAGCAAGCGCCAGTATCGGCTCTTTCCGATGTACCACCCGGCGGCCATTCTCTACGCTCGGCGTCTCCAGCCCACCGTTGAGGCCGACTGGCAACGCCTGGGGCAGTTCATGCATAATTTGCATCGTCAAGAAAACAAATAAGGCAATATACTTTTGGCCGTTTTGCCGGTATAATATAGAAATAGATTCGGAAACTTCTTGCTTGCAAGGAGTTTTTTTAGTTCTGTGGATAAATGGGAGGATGAGTTTTTGTTAGAAAATCAACGTCGGACAATTGTGACGGGAGCCCTGCTGCTGTCCAACATCATGGCGGGAATGGACGGGACGATCGTCAATACCGCCCTGCCAGCGATTACCAGCGACCTGCACGCCCTGCAGTACATGGGCTGGATCGTGGCCACCTTCCTGCTGGGAATGGCGGTGGCCACCCCGCTGTGGAGCAAGTTTGGTGAGCACAAGGGAAACAAGGTGGCCTATATCTGCGCCACGACCATGTTCATGGTGGGAGCCATCTTTCAGGGCCTGGCACCCAACATTTTGTGGTTCATCATTGCCCGGACTGTGATGGGGATTGGGGCCGGGGGGATGAACACGATCCCCTTCATCGTCTTTGCGGAGATTTACGAGAACCTCCGCAAGCGGGCCGAGGTCCTGGGGATCTCCAGCGCCTGCTTCGGGACAGCTTCGATCATTGGGCCCCTGCTCGGTGGGTGGCTGGTTGATACCTGGAGCTGGCACTGGGTTTTCTACGTTAACGTCCCGATTGCCATCATCGCGATTACGATCATTGCGATCTTCTACAAAAACTCGGGCCAGCAGGCAGCCGGCAAGCCGGTTGACTACCTCGGCGCGACCCTGCTGGTGACCAGCCTGACCACGATTTTGGTTGCCGTGCAACTGATCGGTTCGGTTTCCTGGCTGGTCGTGGTGGCCCTCTTGGCGATTGGGGTGGCCCTGCTCTGCTGGATGGCGCGGATCGACAGCCGGGCGCCGGACCCGATTGTGCCCAGCCGGCTCTTTAAGAACCGCGAGCTGGTAATCGACTTTTCCCTGTTCGTGATTATCTGGGGGTCCTTCATTGCCTTCATCACCTACATTCCAATGTGGGCGCAGGGGCTATTGGGTCTGAGCGCCCTCCTCGGGGGGATGACCCAGATCCCGGGGGCCGTTACGAACTTTATCGGCTCTGAGCTGGTGCCATTCCTGCAGGACCGCTGGGGGAAGTATTGGATCGTCACCTGTGGGGCGGCTTCGATCTTCATTGCCTTTCTCGGGATCCTGATTGCGGGTGAGAGGGCGCCGTTCTGGCTGCTCCTGACGATGGGGGCCTTTGAAGGAATGGGGGTCGGTTTGGTCTTCAACATCCTGCAGATCAGTGTCCAAACTGACGCGGAACTGCGTGATGTGCCGATTGCGACCTCGATGGGGTACCTGTTGAGGATTCTCAGTCAGACCCTGATGGCGGCGGCCTACGGGGTCATTCTGAACGACCAGCTGTTCAAGGGCGTTCAGCACTCGCACGGCATCACGATGACCATGCTGAATAAGCTGTCGAACGCCGAGACAGCCGATTCCCTGCCCAAGGCGCTGGTCCCGACGATGCGGACCATCCTCTACAATGGTTACCGGGACATCGTGATTGCGGCGATTGTCCTGATCGTGATTTCACTGCTGATCGTGATCCCGCTGGGCTGGAAGCATCACCTGGCGGCCCAGCAGCAACAAGGCTAGAATAATCAAAACGGCTGATGAGCAGTTGCGCTCACCAGCCGTTTTGGCTTTTAAATCTGATTATTCATTTTTGCTGGGGTGTTTGCGGTGCCAAGCGGCAATCTGGGCCAGCCGGGCCTTGAAGCGGGGCTCAAAGCCCTGGTCACCGGGGTGGTAGAAGTGCGCGCCTTCAAGCTCTGGCGGCATGGTAGTCATGTTCGTCAGCTTGTCCTTGGTGTCGTGAGCGTATTGGTAGCCCTGACCGTAGTGGAGCTCTTTCATCAGCTTGGTCGGGGCGTTGCGGATCTGCAATGGGACAGGGAGGTTGCCGGTTTTTTTAATGGCTGCGTGGGCCTCCTGCCGCGCCTTATAAGCAGCGTTGGACTTCGGAGCGGCGGCCAGGTAGATCACACACTCCGTCAGGTGGACATCACACTCCGGCATCCCCAGAAACTGGCAGGCCTGGAAGGTGTTGATCGCCACGCGGAAGGCGTTGGTATCCGCTAGTCCAATGTCCTCGCTGGCAAAGCGGACCAGCCGGCGGGCGATGTAGAGGGGGTCTTCCCCACCGTCGATCATCCGGGAGCACCAGTAGACGGCGGCGTCGACGTCACTGTTGCGCATTGACTTATGGAGGGCCGAGATGATGTTATAGTGCTCCTCGCCGTGCTTGTCATAACGCAGGGACTTGGTGTTGACCAGCTGGTCGAGGTCGTCAGCTGTGATGGTGACCTCCTTACCGGTCCGCTGCCCGTTGAGGACCGCCATCTCCAGGGTGTTGAGGGCAATCCGGGCGTCACCGTTGGCAAACTGGGCGATGGTGTGGAGCTCGTCGTCAGAACAGTGGATCGTCAAGCCCGGAAAACCGGCAGGGTGTTTGAGGGCTCGCTTGAGGACCTGCTCAATATCCGTGGTCGTCAAAGACTTGAGGACGAAGACCCGGCAACGGCTGAGCAGGGCCGCGTTGATCTCAAACGATGGGTTCTCGGTCGTGGCCCCGATCAGGGTGATGCTGCCGCGCTCAACGAAGGGGAGGAAGGCGTCCTGCTGGGCCTTGTTAAACCGGTGGATTTCGTCGATGAAGCAGATCGTTCGCTCACCGTACTCCCGGTTCTGCTCGGCCTCTTCCATGATCTTACGGATGTCGCGGATACTGGAGGTGACCGCGCTGAAGGTGATGAAGTGGGCCTTGGTCTGGTGGGCGATGATCTGAGCGAGGGTCGTCTTGCCGATGCCGGGCGGCCCCCAGAAGATCATTGAAGATATTTGGTCATTTTCGATGATGTCGCGCAGAACCTTTCCCGGGCCGAGGAGGTGGCGTTGACCGACGAATTCGCCGATGGTCGTTGGGCGGACCCGGTTGGCCAGCGGGGTATTGTCGGCGTTGTCCTGGGCAAACAAAGACTCTTGATGCATTTTAAAAATCTCCTTTGCTCATATTCTAAACTAAATCTTAACAAAATTGTATTCTGAAGCGTGTTAGGATAAGGATAAAGAGGTTAAAGGGGCAGAAAAAATGAAAAGACTCAAACGGTTCCGCAGTGGACTTGCCAGTAAACTGGTGAACAATTTAGGCAATAGTTTTCGTGAGTTGCACCGGTGTGGTAATCATCGTTCTAATAAGGCAACGTTCATTGAGATGGGAATCCAGCTCAGCGGGTTCAAACACGCCCTCTCTGAGCCGGCAGCGTTTGATGAGTTGATCCAAACGGCGCGGCAGACGAATGGTCAGCGCTATGACCTGCCGCAGGTGACCTTCAACGTGAAGCTGCGCCAGTTAAAACACTACCGGATTCCGGTCTACGTGCTGAACGAACGCGGCCTTAACCAGCGCGTGATCGTTTACCTGGCGGGTGGTGCGTATATCCAGCCCGCCGATAAGACCCACTGGCAGTATCTGAACCACCTGGCCCAGGCGACCGAGGCCCGGGTCTACATCCCGATCTATTCGCTGGCCCCGCAGCACAACTTCCGGGAGGCCTACCAGGAGATTGCCCAGCTGTACGGTGAGCTATACCAGCAGGTGCCGGTAAGCGACATCACGTTGATGGGTGACTCTGCCGGCGCTGGCTTGGCGTTGGGCTTCAGCGAGTACCTGGGCCAGCGGGGACTCCCGCAGCCGGGACACCTGATCCTGATCTCACCGTGGTTGGACCTGGACCTGACCAATCCGGTCATTGAGCACTACGAGCAGGACGACGTGACGCTGAGTCGGTATGGCCTGCGCCGGATCGCGGACTTGTGGGCGGGAGATATCAGTCACCAGGATTACCGGCTGAGTCCCTTAAATGGCAACCTGGACCAGCTGCGCGATGTTTATGTCTATGCCGGAACGAAGGAGATCATGTACCCGGATGCGGCGATCCTGGTGGAGAAGTTTAAGGAAAACCGGATTCCGGTCCACTTTACCGTGGGGCGGGGGATGTTCCACATCTACCCGCTCTACCCGGTTCCCGAGGCCGATGCGGTGATGGAACAAGTTGTTAAGATTGTGAATAGTTAGGATGGAGTGATTAGTTTGACAAAGGTAGCAGTAGTATTTGCCCCCGGTTGTGAAGAAGTTGAGGGCCTGTCAATTGTCGATGTATTGCGGCGCATGGGGATTGAAACGACCATGGTCGGCCTGGAAGGAATCAAGGTTCCGGGGGCCCACGGAATCGAATTGACCTGTGACCAGACCTTAGATGACCACCTGCTGGACTACGACCTGGTGGCCTTCCCTGGCGGCCGCGGCGGTGCCGAGAAGCTTCGCGACAACGAGCGCCTGGCAAAATTGATGCGGGAACGCAACCGGCAAGGCAAGTGGGACGCTGCCATGTGTGCGGCCCCGATTGCCCTGGCCAAGTACGGCCTGCTGGATGGGCGTGACTACACCTGCTTCCCTGGGATCAGCGAAGAGGTGGACCGCTTAGCTAAGGACGCTCACTTCAAGGAGATGATCACCGTGGTCGACCAGGCCGGTAAGATCGTCACCAGCCGGGGTCCGGCAACAGCACTGGCTTTTGCCTACCAGATCGCAGAAGTCCTGGGTTACGACACTAAGCAGATCAAGCACGAGATGCTGTACGACTACCTGATGGACCAGCGCTAAAAAGAGCTAAATAAAATGGCGGCACGTTGATGGGCGTGCCGCCATTTAGTAGTGCGCCCGGCATGGGTATTAGCTAGGCGGTGAAAGTCCGCTATGGGCCGTAGTAGTCGGAACCATGAGCTGAGGA